>DATKFA010000415.1:0-2153 GCA_035511715.1 Candidatus Acidiferrum sp.
GACATCGGCGTCGACCGTCCAAGCCTTGCGGTGCAGGGGTCCCATGAACGCCCGGAAGGCATCGATTGCCGGTGGGCTCTGAACCGCGGCCAGCTCGTGCAGGTCATCGGTGATCTCGGCGAGCACATCGTCGAAAGGCCGCCCAAGACGCTTCGCCAGCTGGGCAATGCGGTCACGGGACCGGGCCGACGCCGTGATCTGCTCGGCCACCAGCCGCGGCACCTTGTAGCGGTCCCCGATCGTGGCGCGCTCAGCGCGGTCGCACGCCACCGTGGCGCGCATTCCGACGAAGGCAGTGAATCCCTCGCGACCGCCGGCTCCACCGGTCTTGGCGCGAAACTGCGCTCGCAGGGTGGAGGCGGCAGCGGGTTCGCCGACGGTAACCATGGCACGGCTCGGATCGCGCCGGAGAATCCACTTCTGCGCGATTGACATCGGACGCCGCGGACTGAGCAGCGCGATGAGGTTGCCCCCGGCCGTCGTAGTGACGTCGTCCTCGTTGGTGGGCGGCAGCCAGGTAACCCGGACCGGTACGACGAGAACGTCGTCGCCGCGCTCCAGCCGGGACGCGAGCCCGGGATCGCCGTGTTCCATCAGCGGTGCGTGTGGATGCGTCGTCGCGGCCCAACGGCTGATCAGGTCACGCTCGGTCGGCGTGCGCGCCTCGACGATGAGCACTTCTGGATTGGTCGCTGTCGGCGCATCGATCGGGCTGATGGTGGTGTTTCCCACGTGCCCTCCTTGTGTGAGAGCCAGGTTATTTTCCTATGATTCCCAGATCATCGGGCCGGAGAACGAAGCCGTATGTGCTCCGGTAACAAAGCCTGATCCCCGACATGCGTCAGCCGCGCCGGCGCGTTTCGAACAGGCGCGCGGCGATGTGCAGCGTCACGACGTCCTCGAAGCGCCGCAGGTCCAAACCCGTGCGATCGCCGATGCGATCGAGGCGATAACGGGCGGTATTGGCATGCAAGTGTTTGGCGGCTTCCTTGACATTCAGGTCGCATGCGACATACCCGCGGAACGTCCTCAGCAGCGAGCCACCCGTCGCGGCGTCTTCCTCAACGAAGCGTCGCACCGCCGCGGGAACGAGCTCCCACGTAGCGCCGTCGGCCCGCAACGCCATCCAGTCCAACGGTTCCAGGCGTGGCAGCGCGACGATCCCCCCGCCGGCGAGGACCGCATCGCGCGCGAGCCGCGCCTGCACGAACGCATCGCGCGCACCACCCGGCAGGGTCTGACGTGCCGAGATACCTATCGACAGACGCACTCCACGGTCGGTGAGCATGCGCCAAGCGCGTTCCTGGGCTGCGACAAGTTGGGCAACCGCGCCGTCGTCGGGTGCTTTTCGCAGCACCACCAACTCGCCGTCACGCACGGTTGCCAGCGGCAGCTCGCGCGGATCACCCGCGCGCGCAAGAGCGCCAAGGGTGGCCGTCTCCGATTCGCGCTCACCTCGTGCGCCTACCGCCCACGTCGCGGCGATCACGGCCACACCGCTTCCCGGGCGGTATCCGAGCCGCCGGGCCAGGTCAGGCAGCGGCGGACGGCTCGGCTCACGACCTGCCAGCAGGATTTCCAGCAGCGCCCGGTGATCGGCCGTACCCGCATACGTCCCCGCGCCGCCGCTCCACGCCTCCGACGCGACCAGCGACGCCACGTCGATCAACTCCAGCAGGCGCGACCCGACAATCAGAGCCTCGGTCGGCGAATCAGCCTCGGCCGCAAGGGAAGCAGCGCTCTCGTAGACAACCCGCTGAACGATCCGCAGGCCCTGACCGATGTCGATGAGCCTGTCGCCACGTCGCGCCCGGCGATCGAATGGTTCACGCAGATAGACAACGTCACCGCGATTAAGTGGGCGCTGATGCTCAAGCGCGTCGCAGAGCGTAAGGATCAGAGTTTCGATGTCGCGCCGCAGGTCTTCGACTTCGTCGTCGGAGCCGTCCGCAAATGCAGGGACCTCGCCACGACGAGCGAGGATCGCGGCGACGATGTCGCGTCGCGCAGCCCGCAAGGCCCGACCGAGCGCCACGGTCGTGGGGGCCGCTTGATCCATAGCCGCTGCATCCACCATTCGATGGTAGGCACTTCTTGGGACGGTGCCAGGTACTTGAGGATCTCCCTCCGACACCGCGGCGACTCGGGGTGGA
>DATKFA010000416.1:0-2367 GCA_035511715.1 Candidatus Acidiferrum sp.
AGGTAGGGCAGCGACAGATATGCCGCCGACCGGATCGCGATCAGCAGCACCGCCAGGAGGATCTGCGGCGTGTACGGGCGGGCGAGGTCCGCCAGCAGCCGGCGGCTTCGCATCCGGAGCAGTCCCGCCACTGAGGGAGAGAAGTCGTCCACCTCTTCGCCCGCGACTCCGCGCCAGCGGTCTGGCTGTTGCGCGGTGACCACGCTCACGCGAGGGCCTCCTCGTACTCCTGCGACAGCAGGGCGCGATACAGCGAGTTGGTCCCCATCAGCTCCGTGTGCGTGCCTGTCGCGGCGATCGTGCCGCCGTCGATCAGGGCGACCCGATCCGCCAGCGCCAGGGTCGACGGCCGGTGCACGACCAGCAGTCCGGTGACACCTTCGAGGACATTCGCGAGCGCCGCCTCGATCATGGCCTCCGTGTGAACGTCGACCGATGAAAGAGGGTCATCGAGGACGAGCACCGGCGGCGAACCCAGGACCGCGCGCGCGAGCGCGAGGCGCTGCCTCTGGCCGCCGGACAGCGTGTACCCCTGCTCCCCCACCCGGGTCTCCAGGCCCCACGGCAGGTCCCAGATGAACTGCGCCTGTGCGACCTCGATCGCGCGTTTCAGCTCCTCGTCCGACTCGATCGGCCGCCCCATCACGAGGTTCTCGTGCACCGACGCCGAGAACAGGATCGGCTCTTCGAACGCAAACCCGATGAACGAGCGCAGCGATCGCAGGCGGATGTCGCGCACGTCGATCCCGTCGAGCAGGACGCTGCCCTCGCTCACGTCGTAGAGTCGCGGCGCCAGGTACGCCAGCGTGGTCTTGCCGCTTCCGGTGCGGCCGACGAGTCCGACCGTCTCGCCCGGCTCGATCACGAGGTTCAGGTCGCGCAGGATCCACTCGTCGGACTTCGGGTACTTGAAGCCAACGCCGCGGAACTCGAGGCGGCCGCCGCTGTGCTCGAGCGGCGCGGCGGTGGGCCGGTCCGAGATCTCAGGCCGCGAGTCGAACACCTCGTTCAACCGCTGCACCGCGGTCTTGCACTCCTCGCTCATCGACAGCACCCAACCGAGGGCGTCCATCGGCCAGGTGAGCATGAAGACGTAGCTCATGAAGGCCACGAGGCCGCCGATGGTCAGCCTGCCCTCCACCACGTTCAGGCCACCGAGCAAGAGCACCGCCGCCAGAGCCAGGTTGGGCAGGAAGTTGATCTCGCTCCACAGCTCGGCACGCTCCTTGATGCCTTTGAGGCTCGTCGCGCGGATGGTGCGCGCCTGCTCCTCGAAGCGGTGCTGCATCAGCGGCATGCGCCCGAAGGCCTTGATGATGCGGACGCCGGTCGCCATCTCTTCGATGGTCGTTGTCAGGTCGCCGGTGAGGTCCTGCAGCCGCCGCGCTATCACCTTGTACTTGTCCTGAAAGATGTGGCTCGCGAGCGCGATCGGGATCATGCACAGGACCACGACGAGCGCGAGCTGCCAGTCGAGCTCGGCCATCAGGATCAAAACAACGCCGAAGGTCACGAAGATCTGCAGGAACCAGATCAGGCCGAAGCTCACGAACCGACGCACGGTGTTGATGTCCGCGACCGCGCGCGACAGCAGCTGGCCCGACTGCCAGTTGTCGTGGAACGAGACCTGCAGGCTCTGGAGGTGCGCGTAGAAGTCGTTGCGCAGATCCGTCTCCATGTGGAACGCGGCGACGCCAGAGAAGTGGCGGCGCAAGAGGATCATCACGAACTCGATCCCGGCGATGAGCACCAGGATGCCGGTCACCTGGATGAGGTGGCCGAAGTCGTGGTGCGTGATGGGGCCGTCGATGATCAGCTGGATCACCTTGGGGATGGACGCGGCAGCGGCGAGGCTTGCGAGCTGCGCCACGGCGAAGATCGCGACCAGCCACACATACGGCCGCAGGTACGGGAGGTAGCGCCGGAGCGCCAGGAGACCCAGGGTTGAATCCTTTGCGCCCGAAAAAAGGGCGCGTCGAATAGATGCTTTTGGCGGTGGGTCGCTTAGTTTAGCGCGGCCTCAGGCCGCGAGATCTCGCATGGAGACTATTCCGACAACCTTTCCATCCTCCACGACGGGCAGGTGGCGGAATCCGTGGTCGAGCATGAAACGCAGGGCCTCGCCGGCGTCCATGTTGGGGTCCACGGTCTTCGGATCAGGCGTCATCCAGGACACGATCTGGTGTCGAGGCGCGTCGTGCGACAGGGACAAGGCCCGCACCGTGTCGCGCTCGGTGAAGATGCCGAGGAGCCTGTCGCCTTCCATCACGAGGACCGAGCCGACTCGGTTCTGCGCCATCACCGCCACGGCCTCGCCGACCGTGTCCGCCGGCTCGACTGTGTGCAGCTTCGTGGACATGACCTCGC
>DATKFA010000417.1:0-2288 GCA_035511715.1 Candidatus Acidiferrum sp.
CACCGAGGGCGCCTGCGATATTCGGCACCGTGACGTTGGCAATCGTCATGTTGAGCACCGCGACAAAGTTCGCGAGTGCCAGCACGATGCCGGCCACCCACAGCATCGCTCCCTCGAGTGAGGGCGGGTGCTTGGGGTCCATGGGAAGGTTTAACATGGCTTGGCCCTTGAGGAGTTGCGGCACAGATCGCTTAGGGCGAGCTGCGGGCGAGCTGCTGCGCGGGGGAGTCGCTGCGCAGGTCGACCTTGGCATTCATGGATAGTCCGACTCGAAGCGGATGGGCCGCCAATTCGTCGGCATTCAGACGGATGCGCACGGGGAGCCGCTGCACCACCTTGATCCAGTTGCCGGTCGCGTTCTGCGCCGGGATCAGGGCGAAGGCCGCGCCGGTGCCGCCGTTGAACCCCTCGATGACTCCGTGGAAGGCGACCTTGTGGCCATAGAGATCGGACTCAAGCTCGACGCTCTGGCCCGGGCGCACCTTCTTCAGCTGAACTTCCTTGAAATTGGCGTTCACGTACATCTCGCTGACCGGAACGACGTCCAGGAGCGGGGTGGAAGGCTGGACGCGCTGCCCGAGCTGCACCTCGCGTCGGGCGATCACCCCGTCGATCGGTGAGCGAATCACCGTACGACCGAGATCGACCTTCGCTTTATCGACGCGGGCCTGTGCCTGTGCCACCACGGCCCGGGCGGCATTCAATGAGGCCCGCGCATTGCTCGCGCCGTTGATGACTTTCGTCAGCTCATCACCGGAAACCGAGCCCGAGGCGACCAAGGCCTGGCGTCGTTGCAGGTCGATCCCCGAGCGCTCGAGGTCTGACGTTGCCGAGGCCACTTGTGCCCGGGCGCGTGCCAGATCCGCCTCCGCCTGCCGGAGAGCCAGCTTGGCATCAGTGTCATCGATCACGACCAGGATGTCGCCGCGCTTGACCTGCTGGCTGTCGACGAACTTCACCGCGGCGACGGCGCCATCGATCTCGGCGGCGACCACCGCGACTTCGGCAGCGGTGTAGGCGTCATCGGTCGACATATAGCGTGAACCGACGTGCTTCCAGTACGTGTAATAGCCGCCTCCTGCGGCCGCGACCGTCAGAGCCAGGAGCGCGAACAGGATGATTCGTTTCCTGCGGCTCTTGGCATCGGTGTCTCTCGGCGTCGAAGCCGAGGCAGGTGTATCAGAAGCTTTATTGGGCTCGCTCATTGCATTCTCCTCAAGAGTGCTTGGGTTCTACATTGGGGGTTCGGGGTTGGGCGCCGAGCCTCTCGGGCGAGAAGTCGCCTCCCAGGGCACGCACCAGCGCCACATCGAGAATCAGCGCACGGGTTTCCAGCTCTGCCTCGGAGCGCTGAGCCGTGATCAACTCATCTTGTGCAGTCAGTACGTCGAGGTACGTGGCCAGTGCACCCTCGTAGCGCCGGTTGACAATCTGATGTGCTTCTGCGGCAGCCGCGACTGCGGCCCGCGCTGCGGCGAGCTCCCCATCGAGCGACCTGCGGCTGGTCGCGGCGTCTGCGACCTCCCGGAGCGCCTCCGACAGCGTGGCGTTGTAGGTCGCCACGGCGGCTTCGTACTCCGCATGGGCACCGCGCAACTGGCCCTGCAGACGCTCGGTGTTGAAGATGGGCAGCGAAATCGCCGGTCCGATGCTTCCGACACCGGAGCCTGACTTGGTGAGATTATCGATGCCGAGCGACTGAAGGCCCACGAACCCGATCAGGTTCACGCTCGGGTAGAAGCCCGCCTTGGCCTGATCGATGCGCCGGGCGGCGGCTTCGGTACGAGACCGCGCCGCGATGATGTCGGGTCGCCGTCCGAGAAGCTCGAGAGCCAGGTTCTGGGGCAAACCCTGGGAGCCGGGGAACTGGGCGGTTGGACGGGTGATCGCGAGGCCGCGATCGGGACCTGCACCGAGCAGCGCCGCAATCGCGTTCCTTTGCAGGCCAATGCGCTCATCGATCGCGAGGAGGTCGCCCTGCGCTGCCGCCTGCCGCGCCTCGACCTGACGCACACTTGCCAAGGTCTCAAGACCGAAATCGTGCCGCTGGCGGAAGAGAGCCACCGTCTTGGTTCGAATAGCCAGCGTATCTGCAGCGTTGTCCCGCAGGGTATAAAGATGCACGAGCCCGGCGTAGGCCGAAGCCGCCGAGGTCGAGAGGATCAGGCGGGTTTGCGCCACTTCGACCTCTGCAGCTCGCTGTTCCGATACGGCCGCTGCGAGGGCTGCGCGGTTCTTGCCCCAGAAATCCAGTTCCCAGGCCAGATTCACCGTGGCCAAACCATAGT
>DATKFA010000418.1:0-6291 GCA_035511715.1 Candidatus Acidiferrum sp.
CGCGGTGACGTTCTTGGTGACCCCGTGGACCGTCAGCTTGCCGGCCACGTCGATGTTCGCGGGGGCGCTCTCCGGCTCGGAAAAGCTCACGGCCTCCGAAGTGAACACCGCGGTTGGAAACTGGTCGGTCTGGAGATAGATCGACCGAACGAAGAAGTCCCGCTGGTACACCTGGTACGTGGCGTATTTGTCCTGGCTCACCAGCGATGCAAGGTCAACCGTGAACTTCATCTGCGAGATCTTCACCGTCCCGCCAACGACCGAGACCACCATGCTCCCCGTCACTTTTGATGTCCGGGCGACCGCCTCTGTCTGGCTCGGTTGGTTGATGAACTGCTCCTTGGCACGGTAGCCGACCTGCGATCCAGGACCAACCGCCCACCTCCCGGCCAGCGAGGACGTTGCGCCCGGGGTGGCGGAATTGCTCAGCGCCAGCTGCGGCGGCGCGTTGTGCTTTCCCAGCAGCAATGACGCCGCACCGGCGGCGCCCGCCAAGACCACCACGACGGCTGCAGCGATAACGAGGATCCGGCGGTTCAATCGCGTAACGGCGGGAGGCTAGGGCTGTCGAGCGCACGTGTCAACGGTTTCGCGGGTTTCTCCCATCGGCTTATCCCGATGGGCCACGCGCCGATAATGGCCACCATCGCGACGAGACCATCCACCGTCCATTACCTCGGCGCGTCGCCTTCGTTGGCGGCTGAGCTCGCGTGGGTCCTCAACCTGCTGGTCCAGACGGCCGGCTACGCGGAGCCCGCGCTCGACGAGGTCGAACGGACGCTATTGCCTGGCGTGATGGCCCTGCGCCCGAAGGTGAGGGATCGCTTCACCTCGTTGTTCAGGGACACGCTGCCCGGCTGCCCCGAGCTTTTGATCGCGGCGGCGATGGGTGATTGCCTGGCCGACCAGGAGCCGCGGCGCCTGCTCGGCTGGTTGAGCACGCTGCCGAAGAAGAAGCCGGCCACCCTGGAGCTTCTGACCGAACCGGTGCCGAATCGCCGGCCGCTGCGACGACGCCTCGCTCTTCTCGACGCCGACGTCCGTGCTCGGCGCGCGTACAGAAATATCGTGGCCGACGTGTGGGAGCTCGCCGGTCCCGCATGGCGGCGGCGGGGCCGGGCGGTCGCCGTCAAGTCGGCTGCCGATTGGAACCGAAAGTTGAAGGGCACCACCACGACTCGAGTGTTGACGCAGCTGGTGCCGCCGCGCCATCCGCTGACGCGGTGGGAGCAGCCCGAGGTGCGGGCGCTGTTTCGCCGGCGGCCGAGGTTCGCGCTGGTTCCGGTCTACTTCTGCATGTCTGGCGGACAGCTAGAGGATCTAGGGGACCGACTGCACGTCGGGGTTCCCGCCAGCGCCCTCGAGCCGGTGCGGCGCACGCGTGACGCCGCGTATGTCGCCGATCGCCTGCGCAACCTGGCCGAACCGACGCGAGTGCACATCCTTATTTATCTGATGTCGGCGCCCTCGGGCGTGATGGACGTCACGCGGGCCTTGGGGATGACGCAGCCGACCGTCAGCGAGCACGTGCGGGTGCTGGCGGCGGCCGGCCTGGTGCGACGCGTGCGCATGGGAAGCCGGACCGTGTACCGCGTCTCCACGCCCAGCCTCGAACGTCTGCTGGAGGACGCGAGGGCAACCCTGATCCGGTGGGTGTGAAGCCCCTTCAGCAGCCGACGAGCGGGCCGGGATCGGCCGGCACGCCGGCGACCTCGAGCTGCAGGTGCAGGTGCGCGCCGATCGACAGGCCGGTGCTGCCGACGAAGCCAAGCGTCTGCCCCTGCTGGATGAACTGCCCGACGGTGGTCGACGCGAGTGACATGTGCGCGTATATCTCGACCAGCCCGTAGCTGTCGGTGATGGCGACGCGCATACCGAAGTAGTCGGCGTACCCGGTGGCGGTCACCTTGCCGCCGGCCGCTGCGACGATCGGAGTGCCGAAGCCGGCGAGCAGGTCGATGCCGGTGTGAAAGTGGAGGTAGCCGTCGTACGGAGGCTCGAGGGCGAACGACGTCGGCCCGAACTTCTGGATGATCGGTGCGCCCTGGATCGGGCACATCAGCTGGCCGGGATGCAGCGGGTCGGCGGGTACGCCGCTCGGCAGGTTCGGACCGAATGCCGGATCAATGGGCACGACGAGCTTCATGCCAGGCGCCAGCTGGTCCGCGCGGAGGCTGTTGAAGCCGAGAAGGTCGGTCGGGTCGACGCCGTATCTCGCAGCGAGGCTCGCCGCCGAGTCACCGGGCTTGACGGTGAGCACGACACCAGGCATGGGGGGCAGGTCGAGTGATTGCCCAAGCTTGAGAGGCAACCGCAGCCCGGGATTGGACCACGTGAGCTCTCGCAACGTGATGCCGAACGCGCGCGAGACGGTATCGAGAGTGTCGCCATCCTTGACGCGGTACACGATCGCTTTGCGGTTGGGCAGCGCCGACGTCGGAATCGAGACGGGCTTGATGATCACGCTGTCGCGGCCCATCGCGAGGTTGCCGAGCGAGCCGCCGTCGTCAGGGACCGGCGCGCTCAGAGCGCCGGCCCTCGCGGCCACAGAAAGGCCGAGGTCGGCGGCTCCGTAGCCGGAAATCGCAACCGCTATCAGCACGACCAGACCGTGGCTGACAAAGCGATACTGTCGCAACGCCTACCCCCTGGCTTCGCTCCGAGCTCTCGACACGCGTCGGAGAGTCCGCGTCACCGTAACAAACATGGCCGTGGAGCGTCAAACGTAGAGGCTCGCATCACGCACGAGCGGCCATCAGCACTCACATATAAAGACGCGCGCGCAAGACGCCGCAGCCTTTCCTTTTGCGTGACGACGTGTCGTGTTTTGCATCAGTGAGCGTTGGATTGCGACGACCGCATACGTTTTCGCGGACGACGATTTTTGTTGGAAGCATTGACAAGGGCGGTCGCATTCGTTTATGACAACACTTCGAAAGTGATGCGGCTCGTGGTTGCCGGCACAGACACGACGACCGAGGAGCGTGCGGAACTTATCAATTGACTCATAAGGACCCGGTTCGACCATCGACATCCATGGGTCCTAGTACGAAGAGAAGGAGGTAAGACCAACATGGCTGCCAAGAAGAAGGCCGCGAAGAAGCCTGCCGCCAAGAAGAAAGCCGCGAAGAAGAGGTAAGAACTTCTTTCCGCGTTTTCTAAATCGTCTTTCAAGACGCCGGGGTTCTGTGGCCCCGGCGTTTCCATGTCAGATTCTCTCGGTGAGGGGATGAAGCTCTACGACGAGCTGGCCGATTGGTGGCCGGCGTTCTCGGACCAGGCCGGCTACCGGCGCGAGGCCTCCCACTTCATCCGTATCCTTCGCAACGCAACCAGGCCCGCCCCGCGCACCGTGCTCGAGCTCGGTTCCGGCGGGGGAAACAGCGCCTCGTACCTCAAGTCGCACTTCGAGATGACGCTGGTCGACCTGTCCCCGCGCATGCTGCGTGTGAGCCGGCGTCTCAATCCCGAATGCGTGCACGTCAGGGGCGACATCCGCAGGGTCCGGCTCAAGCGGCGTTTCGACGCTGTGTTCGTGCACGACGCAATCTGCCATATGACGACCGAGGCGCAGCTGCTGGCCGTGATGCAGACGGCGTATGAGCACTGCCGGGTGGGTGGCGCCGCGCTTTTCGTCCCCGACTTCGTCCGCGAGACGTTCGTCGCGGGCACAGACCAGGGCGGGGGCGACTCCAAGGGCCGGAGCGTCAGGTTTCTGCAGTGGGTGTTCGACCCCGACCCCGCCGATACGACCTACGTGGTCGACTTCGCCATCCTGATCCGCGACCGCAGGGGCCGGGCGCGGGTGGAGCACGATCGCCACGTCCTCGGCCTGTTCCCGCGTGCGCGGTGGCTGCGCCTCATGCGCGAGGTGGGGTTCAAAGCGAGCGTGGTCAGGGATGGACGCTTGCGCGACGCGTTCCTTGGCCGGAGGCCTTCAGGGAATTCGCGGCTTCCCTGACCACAGCGATTCGTAGAGATCCACCGTCCTGGCGGCGATCGATGGCCACCCGAAGCTCTGGACGACCCGCCGGCGGCCCGCCTCGCCCATTGCTCGTGCCCGTGGCGGATCATCGAGAAGCAGCTCGATCTTCTGCGCAAGGGCGGTGGCAAACTCCTCGGGCTCGTTCGGCTCGAAGTCGATGAGATAGCCCGTCTCACCTTCGACCACGATCTCGGGAATCCCGCCGACGCGGGACGCAACGACGGCCGTCTCACACGCCATGGCCTCGAGGATGACGAGCCCGAACGGCTCGTAAACCGATGGACACACGAAGACGGACGCGTGCGAATGAAGATGAATCAGGTCCTCCCGCGGAATGAACCGGTCGATCCAGACCAGGTTCCTGCCCTGCCCGCGGACGCGCTCCACGAGACCATCGACCTCAGCCGCGATCTCGGGCGTGTCCGGGCTGCTGGCCGCGATCACAACCTGGTGGCCTGGGTCCAGCTTCAGCACCGCGTTGAGCAGGTGCGGCAGACCCTTCTGTCTCGTGATGCGTCCGTTGAAGAATGCGTAGGGGCGGCTCGGGTCGACGCCGTAGCCGGTGAGGGTTTCAGGCGAGGGTTGTCGCCGGTAGATCTCGGGGTCGATGCCGTTGTGGACGACGTGGATGCGCTCTGGATCGACGTTGGGGTAGCAATCCATGACGTCTCGGCGCACTCCCTGCGACACGGCGATGACCGCATCGGCGGCTTCGATCCCGGTGCGCTCGCAGAACAGCGACAGGGCGTATCCGCCGCCGAGCTGCTCAGCCTTCCAGGGCCTCAGCGGCTCGAGGCTGTGGATGGTCATGACGTGGGGTATCGACCACATGAGCTTCGCGAGGTGGCCGCCGAGGTTCGCGTACCAGGTGTGGCTGTGCGCAAGGTCGGCCCCCTTGGCGGCGGCGGCCATGGCCAGGTCGATTGACATCGCCTGCAGCGCGGCCGCCTCCGGCTTTGGCTCGGAAAGCTGGTCCCACGCTTTGAAGGCGTGAACGTCGGCCTCCCCCCGCGGCGATCCCCAGCAGTACACGCCCACCGCGAGCAGCCGGCGCAGCTCGCGGACCAGGTACTCGACGTGGGTGCCCGCCCCACCGTAGACCTCGGGCGGGTACTCGCGGGTGAGGAGGGCGATCCTGCGGTTCTGAGTCAATCGATCCTCGATCAGCTCGCCGACCGAGCAAGTTGCGTGGCCAGATCAACGAAGTCGGTCGCCTGGACGTCCGAATCCGGATCGGGAAGCCGATCGGCGCGGCCGGAAGGTCCTTTCTCCAGTGGTCGCTCGACGAAGGCGGTCCGCAAACCCGCGAATCTTGCGGCCTGGAGGTCTGGTTTGTGCGCCGCCACCATCATCACCTGATCGGGCTCGAGGCCAAGCACGGCGGCTGCGCCCTGGTAAACCTCGCGGTCTGGCTTGTAATGCTGAAAGTCCTCCGCCGAGATGAGGCGCTGAAACGGAAGGCCGGTGAAGCGCATGAGCGCCTCCTGCTGGGCGCGATTGCCGTTCGACAGGGTCGCTACGGTGAATCGTCCGGCGAGAGTGACCAGTCCACCCATCGCGTCGGGCCAGGCGGGCAGGCGCTCCCAGGCATGAGTGAGCTCGTCGCGCGCGGGCCGATCCAGTCCACTGATCTCGAGGTCGTCCAGGACCTGGTCCAGCGACATGCGATGGAGCCGGTCGAAGTTGGTCCACGGCAGCTCGCCGGCGCGGACGCGGTTCATGTAGGGGATGTAGAGGGCGCGCCACGCATCTGCGACCCGCTCCCAGTCGGCGTCGACGCCGTGCAGCTGACCGAGGCGCCGGCCCTCATCAGCCACCCCGGTTCGCCAGTCGACGACCGTCCCGAAGACGTCGAACGTCAGGGCACGAATGCTCGAGGAGTCACGCATTTTGGCTTGGTGTCAGTCTGTCATGGTGTCCTCTCAGTGAACTTCGCCGAGCTGAGCACCTACCTCGACAGGATGGAGGCGACCCGCAGCCGCAACGAGCTGGTGAAGACGCTGGCCGAGCTCTACACCCGAACGTCGAGCGACGAGGTGGAGCCGGTGACGTACCTGATCCAGGGCCGCCTGGTCCCATTCTTCGAACCAGTCGAGATCGGTATGGGCGAGAAGCTCGTGATGGCCGCTATCGCTCAGGCCGCCCACCGACCGGCGCCGGAGGTCACCCAGCTCTTCAACACGCGTGGCGACCTTGGCCTGGTCGCCGAGGGTCTTGAGATCCAGACCGGCGACAAGACCCCTTCGATCACAGAGGTCCACGCGAGGCTGATGGCGATCGCGGCCTCTTCTGGTGCAGGATCGGTC
>DATKFA010000419.1:0-3969 GCA_035511715.1 Candidatus Acidiferrum sp.
CGGCACGGACGTCAGCGCGCAGTACGTGGACCTCAACGCGCGCCTGGTCAACGCCCAAGCTCAGCTCGACGCGATGCGGGCGCTGCTGAAGCAGGCGACCAATATCAACGACATCATCGCGGTGCAGAACCAGATCGGCCAGATCACCGCGCAGATCGAGCAGCTGAAGGGCCAGATCAAGTACCTCGACGACAACACGTCGTACAGCTCTGTCTCGGTGACGCTGACCGAGTCGGGCGCACCCGCGCAGGGCACCCCGTCGGACAGCTGGGGGTTCGTCACCGCGCTCAACGACGGCGCGCACAACTTCATGGCGACGATCAACTACCTGGTCACCGGGCTCGGCGCAGTCGGACCGTTCCTGGTCCTTCTCGGAATTGGCTTCCTGGTTTGGCGGCGCCGCCGCCCTGCCCTGCCCAAGCACGCGTAACCCCACTGCCCCGGCCCTGACAGGCCGGGGCACCTCCCAATGAATCGGGAGGTAGGCAACCATCGGCCAGTAACCTGCTGCGGTAATGCTGAGGTTATGGGTCGCCGCGCCCGCGATCGTTTTGGGCGCGGTCGCGTGACGATGCAATTTATTCGACCTGGGCGCGCTGTTTGAGGCCCGAGGAACCGGCAGAAGAACGGGCCACGATCCTCGAGCTCCCGGTCGAGCCGCGCGCGACCGAGATCGCGCTCGACGAGCTCGAGCTCGTCTTTGCCTTCATCTACGCGCGTGTCGGCAACCGCGCCGACGCCGAGGACCTCACCCAGCAGGTCGCGTTGAAGGCGATCCCCCGGCTGCGTCCGGACGCGCCCGCGAGCTCCATCCGCGGGTACCTGTTCGCCACCGCGCGGTCGGTGCTGGGCGCGTTCTGGAGCACGCGCCTCGGGCTGTCCGAGGCCGAGCTGCGCGAAGACCTGGCGCTCACGCCGCCGCCGACCGAGCCACCATCGGAGGAAGGGGCCGAGACCGTGCAGCGGATCCTGGCCCAACTCTCCGACAACTACCGTCGCGTGCTGGAGCTGCGTTTCCTGCACGGGTACTCACTGAAGGAAGTCGCATCAGATATGAAGTCAACCGTCGGTGCAATCAAGGTCATGCAGCTGCGCGCGCTCCGTGCAGCGGCAAAGGTGCGGTTGGACGAATGAACCGCAAGCCGGAAAACCGAGTCGACAGGATCGTCTCCGACCTGCTGCGCGGCCGGCGTCTCAAGCTGCGCGGCGGCGACGCGGAGGAGAAGGCAGCGATCGCGGCGGCCGCGCGCCTCGCCGGCGCGAGGCAGGGTCCCCAGCGGATGCACCCGGCGTTCCGCAAGCGCCTTCAGCGGGCCCTCGAGGAGTCGCCGCGCGAAGGGTGGATCACACGGCGTGCAGCCCTTGTCGCCGGGCTGGGCCTGGCCGCGGGGGCGGCGGGCGGTGGGTTCCTCGGCCGCGCCACCGAGCCACAGCTGGCTGCGAGCAGCGGGCCGGTCGACCCCGTCAACGGGCGCTGGATCGACGTCGCCGCGATCAGCGACCTGGAAGATGGCCAGGGCAGGCTCGTGGCGGCGGGCAGCGTTCGGGCGTTCGTCTTTCGCAATGGCGACACGGCGAGCGCTGTGTCGTCCATCTGCTCGCACCTCCCTTGCGAGCTATGGTGGGACGGCGGGAAATCGCATCTCGCCTGCCCCTGCCACCCAGTTTCGTTCCAGCGCGACGGCCAGCCCAGCGACGGTTACACGCTGCCAGCGCTCAACATGGTTCACGTTCGCGTCACGGCTGCGGGGCGCATCGAGGTGCTCGGGACGGAATGAACCTCCGGGCCCACAAGTCGAGGCAGCTCGCGCTCGACCGGTGCCTGCAGCTGCTCGAGGAGGCCCAGGTCCGCGGCCAGGCGCGGATCGACGGCCCGCTGGGAGCCGCGCTGCGTCGCCACCTCGAGCATGCCGGCGTCATCGCCGATCATCGGCTCGAGGGCAGGCGCATCGACCGGGTGTTGGACGACATCTTCGCCCTGCAGGCTCAGCTGCTCGGGCAGGAGCCGGAGGACAGTCGGCACCACAACGGCGCCTGATCGACCGGCTCGTTACAACTATCATGCCCCCTTGTGACCACAACCTTTAGCTCTTCCCGCTCATTTCTCCTCACGTCCGAATCCGTCACCGAAGGCCACCCCGACAAGATCTGCGACCAGGTCTCCGACGCGGTGCTCGACGGGATGCTCGACCAGGACGCGCACGCGCGGGTCGCGTGCGAGACAGCCATCACGAAGGGCCTGTGTGTAGTCATCGGCGAGGTCACGACGCACGCCGAACTTGACATCCAGCGCACGATCCGCGACACCATCCGATCGATCGGCTACAACGACGAGTCGATCGGCTTCGATGCTGACCACGCCCTGATCCAGGTCTACCTGAAGGAGCAGTCGCCGGATATCGCCGCGGGGGTCAACCACTCGCTCGAAGAGCGCGCGGGCGGCACCGCCGCCGATCCGTTCGAGCTGCAGGGCGCCGGTGATCAGGGGATGATGATTGGCTTCGCTTGCAGGGAGACCCCGGAGCTGATGCCGCTGACGATCTCCCTGGCCAACCGCCTGGCACGGAGGCTCGCCGAAGTGCGCAAGAGCGGAAAGCTTCCGTTCCTGCGCCCCGACGGCAAGACGCAGGTCACCGTCGAATACGAACACGGGAGGCCCAAGCGGATCGAGGCGGTCGTCGTCTCCACTCACCACGCGGCGAGCGCGACCCAGAAGGAGATTGCGGATGGTGTGCGTCAGCTCGTGATCGACCCGGTGCTGGAGGGTCAGGTCGTGGACGCAAACACCAAGATCTTGGTCAACCCGAGCGGTCACTTCGTCCTTGGCGGCCCGGCGGCTGACGCCGGCCTGACAGGGCGGAAGATCATCGTCGACACCTACGGGGGCGTGGCGCGGCACGGGGGAGGGGCGTTCAGCGGCAAGGACCCGAGCAAGGTCGACCGCTCGGCCGCGTACGCGGCCCGGCACGTCGCCAAGAACCTCGTCGGCGCCGGCCTGGCGGACCGCTGCGAGGTCCAGGTCTCGTACGCCATCGGGCGCGCGCACCCGACCTCGATCGCCGTCGAGACTTTTGGCACCGGCACCAAGTCGGAGGAAGAGCTGATGAAGCTAGTCCGCCGGCACTTCGACCTGCGGCCTGGCGCGATCATCGCGAACATGGACCTGCTGCGTCCGATCTATCGCCAGACCGCGACGTACGGCCACTTCGGTAGAGACGACCTGCGCGTGCCGTGGGAGGCGACGGACAAGGTGGACGCGTTGCGTTCGGATGCCGCCGTGGCGGCTCGCCCCAGCTAAGAAACGAGCCCGTTTCGCGTCCACGACACGCTGACCGAGCGGAATGTTCGGTTCGCCCCGGCGCGTCGCCCGCTAAGGCTTTACGTGTGCGGAGTCACGCCCTACGACTCAGGACACATGGGCCACGCGTTCACGTTCTCGATCTTCGACGTGCTCGTGCGCTTCCTCGAGTCTCAGAACCAGCGTGTCAAGTACGTGCAGAACATCACGGACATCGACGACCCGCTCTTCGAACGCGCGAAGCGAGACGGCGTCGACTGGCGTGAGCTGGCCGACCGCGAGACGAAGGTGCATATCCGCGACATGACGGCGCTCGGATGGCGCCCGCCTGATGTCATGCCCCGGGTGTCGGACGAGATCCCCGGCATCGTCTCCGCCGCCACGCGCCTGCACTCGCGCGGTTACGCGTACAAGACCGACGCGCTTTACTTCGACACCGCCACATACCCGGGCTACGGCCGGTTGTCGCATCGCACCCGGCGATCGATGCTGCGCAAGCTGCGCGAAGAGGGCTTGCTCGGCAAGGTCGGGCCCGACGCGAAGCGTGACGCACTCGACTTTCCCCTATGGCGCCGGTCGCTCGAAAACGAACCAGAGTGGCCCTCGAAGTTCGGCGAGGGCCGGCCTGGATGGCATATCGAGTGCTCGGTGATGGCGATGCGCTACCTCGG
>DATKFA010000420.1:0-2012 GCA_035511715.1 Candidatus Acidiferrum sp.
ATGGCAATCGCGCGCGACGACCCGCGGCTGAGCCGTTTCGCCTTCTGGTCCACTGGCCTGGCCCTGTTCACGCTCTGGAACACGGGCACCCTCATCGGCGCGCTCGCCGCCCACGTCGTCTCCAACCCAAAAACCTTCGGCCTCGACGCTGCGCCACCGGCAGCATTCCTCGCACTGCTGGCGCCTCGTCTACGCGCACGCGAGCCTCTCGCGATAGCCATCGCCGCAGCAGTCGTTGCTATCGCCGTCTTGCCCTTTGTCCCGGCCGGCGTGCCCCTTCTCATCGTCGCCTGTCTCGTGGCCGCATACGGAGCCCTCCGATGATCTGGACCGGTGTCCTGGCTGCATCGCTTGCCTGCTACGGGCTGAAGCTCGCCGGGCTCTCGTTGCCGCAGCGCTGGCTGACCGACGTCCGCGTCCAGAAGATCGTGCCGCTGATCCCAATCGCATTGCTCGCCTCGCTTGTCGCGACCCAGACTTTCTCGACCGGCCGGCACCTTGTGCTCGACGTCCGCGGCGCCGCGCTTGCGGTCGCCATCGTCGCCGTCCTGCTGAGGGCTCCATTCCTCGTCGTCGTTGCCGCCGGAGCCGCGACCGCCGCCCTCCTCCGACTGATCTAACCTCGAGGTCCAGAAATTGCGCGTTGAGGTTGTGCGCGAGGCTACCGAGGAGATCCAGGCCGCGCTCGTTCGCCTCCTCCCTCAGCTCAACCCAACCCTGCCGGTGCCAGACATGGCACGACTCCAGCGCCTAGTCGCCGATTCCGCGGTCACCCTGCTTGTGGCGAAGGACGGCGAGAACATCGTGGGTACGACCACCGTGATCGTCTACACGACGCCGTTCTGGATCAAGGCCCGGCTCGACGAAGTCGTCGTCGACGCAGATGCGCGGGGAAAGGGTGTCGGTGAGGCTCTCGTCAAGGCCGCTCTCGACGTCGGTCGCGCCAAAGGCGCGCAGGTGGCCGAGCTTCAGTCGGGCCGCGGTGAAATGAGACAGGCCGCGCATCGTCTGTACGAGCGCCTCGGTTTCACCGTTCGCGACAGCGACGTCATGAGGTTCGTCCTCTGAACGGCAATAGACTGGAGGGCATGTCCCTGGTCGCGACCGACGTCGAGCAGCGCGACATCGACGAGGCTCGAGCCTTCAACGCTCAGCTCGAAGCGCTCATCGCCGCCCAGCCGCTCGTCACCACCCTTCCCGCCCCCGTCACCCGCAAGGCGCGCCGCGAAGGCAAGGGAATCTTCCCGGCTCCTGTCTTCCTCGAAGAGGCCACGGACATTCAGGTGCCGGGCCGCGCGGGGGCGATCAAGGTCCGCATCATCCGCCCAGACAAGGCGCCCACCGGCATCTACCTCCACCTGCACGGCGGCGGTTGGACGCTGGGCGCCGGCGACATGCAGGACGTTGCGCTGAAGTGGTTCGCCAACGAGACCGGCCTGTGCATGGCGAGCATCGACTACCGGCTGGCCCCTGAAAATCCATATCCCGCCGCACCCGACGACTGCGAGGACGCGGTCCTTCACCTGCTCGAGCGCGGACCCTCGCTCCTCGACGCGCCGGCGCGCTTCGCCATCGGCGGCGAGTCGGCCGGCGGCCACCTTGCGGTGGTCACGCTCCTGAGGCTCCGCGATCGGCACGGAATCAACGACAAGATCGCGGCTGCCAACCTCGTGTTCGGCGCCTACGACCTGAACGGCACGCCAAGCACGCTCCTGTGGGGCGACCGCAATCTGGTCCTCTCGCTGCCGATCGTGCGTTGGTTCACCGGCAACTTCCTTCCCGGCCGCACCTTCGAGCAGCGCCGCGACCCCGACATCTCACCCCTCTACGCGCGACTCCATGACATGCCTCGCGCGCTGTTCACCGTTGGCACTCTGGACCCCCTTCTCGACGACACCCTGTTCATGTCGGAGAGATGGACGTCAGCCGGCAACCAGGCGGAGCTGGCTGTCTACCCGGAGGCGGTCCACGGCTTCATCGCGTTTCCGATCGGCCTGGCCAGAGCCGCCAGC
>DATKFA010000421.1:0-7380 GCA_035511715.1 Candidatus Acidiferrum sp.
CCTGCGCGCCAAGCCACGGCAGCGTGGCGTGCGGATCGACCGCGCCGATCATCGCGATGACGATGGTCGGAAACAGCACGAGGAAGCCCCAGAAGATCGCCGCGTGCATCAGCCCCGGCAGCCAGCGTTGGAGCAGCTTGCGCTGGCCGAGCACATCGGTCGCCTCCGCGCGAACACGAGCAGGCACGTCGTTCACTCGGTTGGCGGGCTTGCCGGAGCGCAGCAGCTTGACCAGGAACCAGGCGCGCCGCGTAAAAAGCGCGGCCGCGATGACGAGCGCCAGGAGTAGGGCCGCGAGGGGGATAGCTAACGCCGTTTGCGAATCTCCGCGGAGATGGCGGGCACGATCTCCTTCAGGTCGCCGGTGACGGTGTAGTCGGCGTTCATCATGAGCGGCGCCTGGGGGTCGGAGTTGATGGCGAGGATCCGCTTGGCGCCCTTCAGCCCGGCCATGTGCTGCGTCGCCCCCGAGATGCCGCACGCGATGTAGACCTCGGGCGAGACCTTGGTGCCGGTCTGTCCGACCTGGTCCGAGTGCGGCCGCCAGCCCGCGCTGGTCACGGCGCGCGAGCATCCCACCGCGGCGCCGAGCAAGCCCGCCAGCTCTTCGAGGATCGCGAAGCCTTCCTTCGAGCCGACGCCGCGACCGCCGCTCACGATTACCCTGGCCTCGGCGAGGGAAACGCCGCCGTCGCTCGGCTGGATGTGCTCGTTGACCTGCACGACGAACTCGCGATCGTCCGGACGATCGACCACGATCTCCTTCGGCGGCGGTCCATCGTCCGGACGAACCGAGTGCGGGGCCACCGTGATGAGAGGCTTCGGGCTGTGCAGCCGCGCCTCCTCCAGCAGCGAGCCGCCCCAGCGCAGCCTGGTGACAACGACCGGGTCGCCGGGCGTGACGGCGATGCAGTTGGCCGCAAACGGGAGACGCATCCGTGCGGCCACTCGCGCCATCACATCGTTGCCGCGCTCCGTGCCGGCCGCGAAAACTGCAGTCGGGTCCTGCTGGGCGATCACGGCCGCCAGTGCGTCGGGGGCGAACGGCTGGAAGATGTCAAGCGCGATGGTCCGCGGCTCGCCGAACTGGCGAGCGAGCGTGAGGGCCTGGCGTGAGACCTCGGTCCGGTCGTCGAGGAGGAGGACAGTCACAAAAGCCCTGCCTGCTGCAGCACCTCGACGACCGCCGGCGCCGCGGAGGCGCCGCTGCCGAGTGACTCTGCGCGGCGGCCCTGCCCTGGAGGCACGGCGAGCCTTACCAGCTCGAGACGCGGCTCGGGTCGCTGGGGGTTGAGCACCGTCACCGGTTTGCCGCGCGCGCGCATGCGTCCCGGCACGGATGGATACCGCGGGAGGTTCAGGCCCTCCTTGACCGTCAGCACGGCGGGGAGCGGAACCATGTAGACGTCGCGGCCGGCTTCGACCTCCTGCTCGCACCGCACCGAAGCGCCTTCGAGCGTGACCTTCTTCAAGCTGGTGACGCACGGGCGGCCGAGCGCGTATGCGACGCGGACGCCGACCTGGAACCCGCCCGAGTCCGCCGACTCGTTGCCGAAGAAGATCAGGTCGAACCGCCCCTCCACGGCCTCGTCATCGCGGATCACCTGCGCAAGGGCGGCCGCGGCGGCCTCGCCGTCCCAGTCGCGGCCGTACGTGCGCAGATGGATCGCGCGATCGATGCCCAGCGCCATGCAGTCACGCAGCTGCTCGACCGCCTCGGCGGGGCCCAGAGTGAGCACGACCGACTCGCCTTTGTGGGCCTCGATGAGTCGAACGGCCTCCTCGACCCCGCACTCCTCGTGCGGGCTGATGGTGAAGCCGAGGTGCTGCGTGTTGATGGCGGTCGCGTCGTCGGTCAGCACGATTCGCCCTCCGGTGATCGGGACGCGCTTGACACAAACGGCGATCCGCATCCTTAGGCGCCTCTCGAACTCCAAAGGGTTGCCACGGCGGCCGAGTTCACCTCGGCCGCGACCCGCGTCGCATTAGGCCTCTAAAGCGTGGCTGCTGGAAGGCTACTTGAGGGGTCCGAACCTTATACCGGGAGGCGAGCAGGCCCAGCGCGCAGCGCTCGGACCGCCTAGGGCTGCCGCGCCGAAGGCGTGGGAACACCTCTGGGTTTCCTCTCATAACTTGATCGGCACTCGCTTGACGCACACGGCGATTCGCAAGGCTTATGACCTTATGCGCGCGTTCTCGGGATCGAACAGGGGCGTCGGACCCACGACCGCGACCGTGACCGGGTACAGCTCGCCCATGTATTCGACCCGCAGCTGGTTGCCGACGACGGCCTCGTCCGGCGTGAGGTACGCCATCAGGATGTGCTTGCCGACGGACGGGCCGGCCCCCGCGCTGGTCACGTAAGAGCCGCGTCCGTGGCGGTCGACGATGCGCGATCCGTCCCGCCGGAGGATCGGCTCGCGGCCGAGCATATAGCGCTTCTCGCCGCTATTCGAGGTGGGGTCGTCGACGGTCAGAGTGCACAGCACCGCGGCAGGGTCCTCCTCGCGGTGGCGCAGGTGGGCCGCCTTGCCGATGAAGTCCTCGTCCTTGACGCGCGGAGCCGCCATGCCGGCCTCGACCACGTTGTACTCGGTCTCCAGCTCGTTGCCGTGCGCCCGGTAGCACTTCTCGAGACGGCCGGTCGTGCCGTACACGCCGATGCCGCAGGCGACCAGGCCGTGCGGCCGGCCCGCTTCCCACAGCGTGTCCCAGAGCTTCAACCCTTGCTCGATCGGCACGTAGAGCTCCCAGCCAAGATCTCCCACGTACGAGATGCGAGAGGCGAGCACTCGCTGCGTGCCGATCTCGACGACGCGGCACGTGCCGAACTTGAAACCCTCGTTGGAGACGTCGTCCGAGGTCGTCGACGCGACGATGTCGCGCGCGAGGGGTCCCCACAGGCCGACCGTTGTCATCGACGAGGTCATGTCGGCGATCTGCGCGCCGGCAACGAGCTGGTCGCGGAACCACTTCTTGTCCGACATTCCCGTCGCGCCGCCGGTGACGACGCGGAAGTGGTCGTCCCCAAGCCGCATGACCGTCAGGTCGGACTTGAAACCGCCGCCCGGACTGAGGACCGGCGTGTACACGACACGGCCCACGGGCACGTCCATCTGCCGCAGCGCGGCGCACTGAACCGACTCCAGGGCGCCCGGGCCGCCGATGTCGAAGATCGTGAAGGCCGACAGGTCGAACAGGCCCGCGCGCTCGCGCATTGCAAGGTGCTCGGCGTTGATGATCGGCGACCACCACCGCGACTCCCACTCTGCGGTGCGCCGCGTGACGCGGCCGTCGAACTCTTCGAGGAGCGGCGTGTTGGACTCATACCACTGCGGCCGCTCCCACCCCGCGGCCTCGAAGAAGACAGCGCCCAGCTCACGCTCGCGGACATGGAACGGCGCCAGGCGCACGTTGCGGTTGGAGGCCCACTGCTCCGACGGGTGGACGATGCCGTAGGTCTTGTTGAATCCCTCGGCCGCCCTCGCGCGCACGTGCGCGCGCGTCTTCTGGTGTTCGTGGAAGCGGGCGATGTCCGAGGAGTGGAGGTCGATCTCCGACTCGCCGTGCACCATCCACTCCGCGATCGCCTTGCCTGTGCCCGGACCTTCTTTCACCCACACCGCAGCGGCTGACCACAGGCCTTTCACGTCAGGTGACTCGCCCAGCACCGGCATGCCGTCCGGCGTCAGCGACAGGATCCCGTTGATGGCGTACTTCACCCCGACGGACTCGTCGCCGACGATCTCTGGCATCAGCTCCAGCGCGTGCTGCATCTGCTCCTCGAAGTCGGCCTGGGTGAACGGAAACTCCGTCGGCGAGAGGGCGGCCTGCTCGACGCTCGGAAGGTCTTCGGGGTCGTAAAGAATCGGCCGGTGCGCGTACGAGCCGATCTCCAGGTCCCCGCCCGCCTGGCGCTCGTACATGTTGGTGTCCATGTCGCGGACGATGGGGTGCTCGATGTCCGACTTCGCGCCTCGAAAACGCGGCACCGGTCCGATGTCGATCATCTGATGCACCGCCGGGATCAGGGGAATCCGCGCCCCGGCCATGCGCGCGACTCGCGGGCTCCACACGCCGCACGTCACGACCACCGTCTCGGCCTCTATGTCACCGCCGGTCGTGCGGACCCGGCGCACGTGACCGCGTTCGACGTCGATCCCGGTGACCTCGGTCTTGGGCGCGACGTGCAGCGCGCCGGCGGCGATCCCCTGTTCGCGCATTAGCGTGCCGGCCCGCAGCGAGTCGACCACTCCGACGCCCTCGGTGTAAAAGCCGCCGAGGATCACGTTCTCGTCGATGTACGGCACGAGCCGCTTGACCTGCGCGGGCGTCAGCAGGGACATGCCCTCGATGCCCCAGGCGTGGCCGGAGGCGACGCGGCGCGTCAGCTCCTGCATTCGCTCCGTGGTCCGGGCTACCTCGATCCCACCCGAGCGGATGAACACGCCCATCTCCGTGTACTGGCGCACGCTGTCCATCGTCAGCGCCGTCATCTCCTTGGAGTGGTCGACCAGGAAGATGAAGTTCGACGCATGTCCTGTCGAACCCCCGGGGTTGGGCAGCGGACCCTTGTCGAGCAGGACGACGTCGCGCCATCCCAGGCGCGTGAGGTGGTAGGCGACGCTGTTGCCGACGATGCCGCAGCCGATCACGACGCACCGAGCCAAGGACGGAACGCTCATCAGCGGCCCCCGAAAAGTCGAAGATTTTTTGGGGATCTCATTCGGGCTGGTAGGGCGAGCGCGTCTCCTCCGGCAGCTCGTACCAGCGGACGCGGTCTCCGACCTGCGCGCGCAGCCGCCACTTCAGCGGCTTGGGGGTCTCCTCGATCGCTCGCCAAAGCGCGTCGAGGCGCACGTTCACGAGCTCGCGGTCGACCTCGAGCTCGTCGAGCATCGCGCGGAGCCTCTCCGTGTTGACCTGGAGCGTGCGGTAGAAGCCCCAGTCGCCGGCCGCAACGCGCGCGATGTAGGCGGCCTCGATGATGTCGTCCGCGTCCCCGGTCTCGACAGCGTGGTCGAGGATCAACGCGACGATGTCGACCAGGTCCTTGCGGTTGACCTCGTAGATCTGCAGCTTGCTCAGGAGCAGGTCGGACGGGCTGAGAGCTGGGTGCTCGTGCTCCATCCGTCCGCGCAGGTCGATCTCGTGCGACATCCGAAAGACGTCGACGAAGACGTCGACCTGGCGGCCGTTGTCAGGGTCGTAGAAGTAGAGCCGGCGGTCGCCGTTCATCAGGTTGAACCGCTCGTTGGGCTCGTACCCGAGCTCCTGGAACAGGCTCATCACCGCCTTGCGATCTTTTTTCGAGACCGCGTAGTCGAGGTCTCCGTACTTGCGCTTGAGCGGATGCCTCTGGGCGCTGGGTGAGTGCGCGTGGATGCCCGCGCCGCCCAGCAGCTTCAATCCCACCTTCTTCTTCTTTGCCGCCTCGGCTATGCGCCGGGATTCCTCGATCGGATCCTCATGAGGTCTCGTCACGCGCTCACTCAGGCGAGATCTCGATGACTATGGTCTTGAGGTCGGTCATCTGCTCCAGCGCGAACCGACCGCCGACCCGTCCGATGCCGCTCTTCTTGCCCGAGCGCCCACCGAACGGAAGGTGCGCCTCCCAGTAGTTGGTCGACTCGTTGACGTTGACCCACCCCGTCTCCAGCTCG
Source organism: Candidatus Acidiferrum sp. (assembly GCA_035511715.1). Lineage (GTDB taxonomy): Bacteria > Chloroflexota > Dormibacteria > Dormibacterales > Dormibacteraceae > 40CM-4-65-16. The sequence continues at coordinate 5,664 of DATKFA010000421.1, forward strand.
TCCGCGAAGCGCAGCGCGCGTGACAGGTCTTTGGTGTAGACCGCGCCCAGCAATCCGTAAGGCGAGTCGTTGGCGAGGGCCAGCGCCTCCTGCTCGGTGTGGAACTTGATGATCGGCGCGATCGGCCCGAACGTCTCCTCGCGGCTCACGCGCATGTCGGGCTCGACGCCGTCGAGAATCGTCGCGTGGTAGTAGAGGCGCGTCGGAAAGCCCTTCGCGCGCTCGCCGCCGAGGACGAGCTTGGCTCCGTGCTTCAGGGCGTCGGCGACGTGCTGGTCCATCTTGTTGGCCACGCCCTCGTTGTTGAGCGGACCCAGAGTCGTCTCGTCGTTGAAGGGGTCACCGAGACGCAGGGCGCGCGCCGCGTCGGCCAGGCGGGCCACGAACTCGTCGCGCACCGGCTCCTCGACCAGGATGCGCTCGCCCGCGGTGCAGCTTTGCCCCGCGCAGAGGTAGCAGCCGACGATCGCGCCCTCGACCGCCTTGCCGATGTCGGCGTCCGCGAACACCACCTGCGGGCCGTTGCCGCCGAGCTCGAGCATCACATGCTTGCCCGCTGCTCTCTTCGCCACCGACGCGCCGGTCTCGGTCGAGCCGACAAAGCCCACGCCGTCCACAAGTGGATGCCCCGCGACCTCGTCGCCTACCTCGGCGCCGGGTCCCGTGACGAGGTTGACAGCGCCGGCCGGAAAATCGCCTTCTGCCAGGCACTCCATCAGCGCGACGGAGATGACGCTCGTGGATGATGCGGGCGTCCAGACGACGGTGTTACCTGCCGCCAGCGCCGGGGCGATGAGCTCGGCAGCCATCGTCAGCGGCCAGTTCCAGGGCGTGATGACGCCGTAGACCCCGCGCGGGTAGTGGCGCGCGAGCACGAGCTTGGTCGGACTCGCGCTCGGGAGGACGCGGCCTTCGAGCCGCTTGAGGTCCTCGGCCGCTATGCGGAAGTACTCGGCGGCCTCCGCCACCTCGCCGACCGCCTCAGCCTTGAGAGGCTTGCCCTGGTCGAGGGTCAGGATGCGCGCGATCTCGTCGCTCCGCGCCTCGATCGCCTCAGCGATGCGGTGCAGGCGCTTCGACCGCTCAAAGCCCTTGAGCCTCGCCATGTCTTTGCGCGCCCGATGAGCGGCCTCGACCGCGCGCTGCGCGTCCGCGCGCGTGCCCTTCGGGACCTGGGCGATGATCTCGCCCGTCGCCGGGCTGTCGGCGTCGAAGTGCTCGCCGCTCTCCGACTCGACCCACTGACCGTCGATGAACATCTTCTTGGTTGATCTATTGATCTTTGGGGCGACGGAGATGGTCATGGCGTTCCCAGCTCGAAGGCTCGCCTGTAGATCTTCTGGTAGGCGGCCGCGTCGACATCGCGTGGGTTGCCGATGGTTTGCGGGTCGGCGAACGCCTTGTCGGCGAGCATGGGGATCTCGTCCTCGGTGAAGCCGAGCTCCTGCATTCCCCGGATGCCGACGTCCGCGGTCAGCTGATGGACGTAGTCGACGGCCATCTCCGCCGCCTCCCAGGTCGAAACCCCCCGCGTATCAAGGCCGAAAGCCTCGGCCATTCGCGCGAACCGCTCGGGCTCGCCCGAGTAGTTGTATTCCATGACCGGACCCAGCAGCCGCGCGGTGAGCTCGCCGTGGGGCGCGTCGTGCACGCCGCCGGCCGTCTGGCTCATCGCGTGCGCGGCGCCGGCGGAATCGGTGCCGTAGGCGAGACCCGC
>DATKFA010000422.1:0-4607 GCA_035511715.1 Candidatus Acidiferrum sp.
CATCAAGCAGCTTCAGGTGCAGGTCAAGCGCGCCAGCACGCGCGGCGACGTGAACAACCTGCTCAAGCGCATCGACAGCCTCACGAAGCAGGCTCGGCAGATCGCAAGCGGCGCTGGTTCTCGCGCTGCGCCCACACGCCGCCGCGCCGCGAGCACGACGCGCAAGGCCGCTCCCCGGACTCGCAAGGCCGCCAGCACCACGCGGCGCCCCGCCCCGAGCACCGCAGCGCGGACGACCGGCGGCAGCACCTCTTCACGCCCTCGTCGCACCACCGCGCGGCGCAGCTCACCGCGGACCACCCGCCGCGCCGAAACCGCGCCGACCATGTCCGAGATGGTCATTGAACCTGAGGCCGTCGGCGAGGTCGAGATCATCGAGATTACGGAGAGCTAGAAGGACCCAAACACCTTCACCCCGCCCAGGAGCACCGCTCTTGGGCGGAGCTCTTCCCAGTCGACGCCCTCGTCCTCCAGGGGGTCACCGCGGTAGATCTGCAGGTCCGCGAGCATTCCCGGCTCGAGCGTCCCCTTGACGTTTTCCTCAAAGCTCGCGTACGCGCCGCCCGACGTGTAGGCGCGCAGCGCCGCGAGCAGGCTGATGCCGTTGACCTGGTCCTCGACCGCGACCCGAATCCCGGGCCAGGGGTTGGGATCGGTCGCGACGGGTAGATCGGAGCTGAACGCGAGCGGAACGCCTGCCTTCAGCAACCCTCGATGCGGCGCGAGGTCTTTGCGATCGCGCACCGGGAAGAAGATCGTCGACGCAACGCGACTGAAACGCGCGGCCATCGGCTGCATCACCGCGACCATCTCGAGCTTCGCGAGCCGCGCCTGCAGGTCGGGTGGGCAGATCGTGCAGTGCTCGACGCGATGCCGAAGTCGGGTCGCCGGTGCGGCCTCGACGGCGTCGCACATCGCTTCGATCGCCGCGTCGCCGATCGCATGCGCGGCGACCTGCAGACCATGCGCGGACGCCCTCACGACGATGTCGCGCAGCTCTTCGGGTGTGGTCCGCCACACGCCCCCACCCGACCGCATGGCGACGCGCTCGGCACCGCCGTCGACGAAGACTTTGATCGGGCCCGCGCGAACCATCGAACCGCCGAAGCCGGCGCGAACACCGAGCTCCGACGCCGCCTCGAGCAGCTCCCAGGAGAGGAACTCGTTGACGCGGACCCTCAGGCGGCCGTCGCACGCGAGCTGCTCGTAGGCGCGCAGGTCGTCGGCGAAACCGCGGTTGACGGCGGCGCCAACCGACGTGATGCCGCGCGAGATCAGCAATTCCTGCGCCTTGACGACGCCTTCGATTCGCCGCTCCAGGGGCGGCCTGGGCTGGACGTCGGCGACCAACCGCATCGCGCCCTCGAGGAGCAGGCCGTTGGGCGAGCGGTTGAGGTCGCGCCCGATGCGCCCGTCATGAGGGTTCGGCGTCTCGGCCGTGATCGAGGCGGCGGCAAGGGCCGCCGAGTTGGCGACGCGGGCGTGGCCACCACGCTCGTCGATGAACGCCGGATGGTCGCCGGTCACGCGATCGAGCTCGGTCCGGTGCGGCTGGCGGCGCTCGGTCAGCTCGTCGGTCCGGTAACCCATGCCCTGCAGCCACTCGCCAGGCTTGAGCCTGGCCGCGTGCTCCTGGAGCCGGACGAGGACGTCGTCGATTCCCCGGGCGCCGGTCAGGTCGGCGGCGAAGCGGGTCAGGCCGTAGTAGACGACGTGCGCGTGCGCGTCGTTGAAGCCGGGCAGCACGGCCGCGCCGTCGAGGTCGACCACGCGCGTCCGGGGGCCGCGGAGGCTCATCACCTCGCGGCCGCCGAGTGCGATCACCTTGCCGCCGGCGATCGCCAGGTGGCTCTGGGGGGTCATCCCCGCGCGTCCCAACGTGCGGACGCGTCCGCGCGCCAGGATCAATTCGGCCCGCACTCGGCAGCTAGATTAATCGGGTGACACGCATCGATTTCCGCTCCGACACCGTCGCCATGCCCAGCCCGGAGATGCGGAAGGCGATGGTCGAGGCGCCTCTGGGGGACGACGTCTTCGGGGACGACCCCACGACCAACCGGCTCCTGGAGGTGGCCGCCGAGCGGATGGGCAAGGAGGCCGCCACCTTCGTGCCCAGCGGCACGATGGGCAACCTGGTCGGCGTCGCGGTGAACGCGCGCCGCGGCGAGGAGCTCATCGCGGACGCCGATTCACACGTCTTCCACTACGAGACGGCGGGCGCGGCGGCCGTTTGCGGCGTGCAGATCCGGCCCATCGCGACCGAGGCCGGCGTCATGTCACCGCAGCAGATCGTGGCGGCGATCCGTCCGCGGGACGATCCGCACCAGCCGCTCAGCGCCGCGGTCACCTTTGAGAACACGCACAACCGCCACGGCGGCGTGGTGTGGCCGCTCGACGATCTCCGCGCCGCGAGTGACGCCGCCCACCGGCAAGGTCTCCGCGTCCACCTGGACGGGGCGCGGATCTTCAACGCCTCGGTGGCACTCGGTGTGGAGGCGAAAGAGATCGCCGCCACCGCGGACACGGTCACGTTCTGCCTTTCCAAAGGCCTGGCGTGCCCGATCGGCAGCATCTTCTGTGGCTCCGAGCACGACGTCGAAGAGGCCAGGCGCTGGCGAAAGAGGCTCGGCGGAGGGATGCGCCAGGTCGGCGTCCTGGCCGCGCCAGGCCTGATCGCGCTCGACCACATGATCGACCGGCTGGCCGAAGACCACTCCAACGCACGCACGCTGGCCGAAGGGTTGTCCGAGCTGCCCGGCGTCAAGTGCGACCTGAGCCGGGTGCAGACCAACCTCGTCTACTTCGAGCTGACCGAGATTCCGGCACCGCGGTTCACCGACGAGTGCACCACGCGTGGTCTGCTCAGTGACTGGGTGGACGCGCGGCGCGTGCGGTTCGTGACCCACTATGGAATCGGGCCGGAGGACATCCAGTCGGCGTTGAAGATCTGTGAGGAGGTCCTGACCGCCTAGTGCAGGGGCACCCGCCAGATCCAGGCGCAGCCTCTGATCTGGTGGGGATTTGAGCTCACGTCTGTCGCCCGACGGGATGTATTACTGGGACGGGCAGCAGTGGGCCTCGACGATGTCGCCCGATGGCCGATTCCGCTGGAACGGCTCTACCTGGGAGCCCATGCCGGCGATGGCCTATCCGGTTCCGTACTACCCGGGCCGTCCGCTGCAGCGTCAGCCGACGTCCTGGACGCAGCCGTTGCAGATCGCGGTCGCAGCGCGGTACGTGGCCTCGGGCCTGTACGGCCTGACGTTGCCTCTCTGGATGCAGGGCTACATGTCCGCCGTGATGCAGCGCAGCCTGCAGCAGCAACAGCAGGCCTACCCGCCGGGCCAAGGGCCGCCGCCCGGATTCGCCGACATGATGAATTCGATCGTGACCGGCTCGATCTGGATCGGAGCCGTCATCGGGCTCGCCATCGCCGTCGTCGCGATCGTCGGCGCGGCCAGGCGCTGGACGTGGGCGTACTACGTCATCCTCGTGCTGCTCGGATTCACGCTCCTGGGCACGGTGTTCAACCTGATCAACCTCGCCGCGGGCGGGGCGCTGACGTCGCGTCAGCCGCAGCCTCCGGAGCTCACCCGCATCGCTGCGTACATCTTTGGCGCGATCGACGCTGTGCTTTTCGTGTGGATGCTCGTCGCCCTCGTACGGCGCGGGCCCTGGGCGATGAAGCGGATCAGCTGAGAAGCGTCGCCAGCAGCTTCGGGTCGATGTTGCCCCCGCTGACCACCGCGACCGTCGCCGGTCCTGGCGTGAGCTGCTCGAGGGCCGCATAGGCCAGAGCCCCCGCGCCCTCGGCGACGAGCTTGGCGGACGCGGCGAGCTGGGGGATGGCCGCCTTGAGCCGCGGCTCGGGCACGACGAGCCAGCGATCGACGCACTCCCGGAGCAGGTCGAACATCTTCTGGGTGGTCGGAGCCGTGGTCCCGTCGGCGATCGTTTCCGCCAAGATCGCAACGGGAGCGCCCGCCTCGAAGCTGCGCTGCCACGACGGATAGCCGTCGGACTGAACGCCGATGACCTCGATATCACGGTTTGATCCTTTGAGGGCTGAAGCGACGCCGCTGATCAGTCCGCCGCCACCGACGGGCACGACGACGCGACGAACCGCGGGCAGGTCTTCGAGCAGCTCCAGGCCGAGGCCGCCGTGGCCCGCGAGCACCTCGTCCTCCGCGAATGGATGGATGAAAGTTTCGGGCTCGCTGCTCCAGCCTTGCGCTGCCATCCACTCGAGGAGCTTCTCGCGCGGCATCAGAATCGGGGTCGCCCCCCACCGCTTCACGCCTTCCAGCTTCGGCGGCGGCGCGGTGTCGTACATGACCACGCGACACGAGACGCCGAGCTCACGCGCGACGTACGCGCACGCTTGCGCCGCGTTGCCGGCGCTGACCGTGATCAGGCCGCGGCGCAATCGGTCTTCGGGCAGCGCGAGGGCTGCGGCGAAGAAGCCGCGCACCTTGAAGCACCCGGTTGGCTGGAGCGACTCCGCCTTGAGCAGAGCCCCCTCGACCGGGATCAGTGGCGTGCGTTCGACATGAGTGCGAGCGCGCTCGGCAGCCGCGCGAATGCGCTCAATCGGGATCATCTGGATA
>DATKFA010000423.1:0-5357 GCA_035511715.1 Candidatus Acidiferrum sp.
GCCAGGTGCCGCCGAACGCGTTGATGCCCTCGCCGTTGGCATCGTTGCTCGTCTTGTCCCTGACGAATGTGTACAGCGGGTGGCCGTTGTAGAGGACCACGCGACCGTTGGGGGTCGTTGCAACAGAGAGCTTTCCTGGGAGGCTTGCCCCCGATCCAGGGTCGCCGGACGAAAGGAGGAGCGGCGGCCAGTTGTTCAGGCACTGGCCCGCGCACGCCGGCGTCGCCGCGACGTCCGAGGTGAGGTAGTACAGGGTCTGGGCGTTGGTGTTGGTCAGGACGTCCTCGGTCTTGCCTTTGACGGACTTCGACACCACCGCGATCACCGGGGTCGGCGAAGTCGTCGGGGTGTTCGACGCAGTCGAGGCGCTGGACCCGCCGCAAGAAGCAACCGCGATCGGCACGAGGAGCAGTCCAAGCAACTTCCTCATCGCGCCACCCGATACCGGCCGGGGTTACGGGCCCGCAAGCTACACTCGAATTCAAGTCATGGCCGTATCGCCGATCAAAATGCCCCAGCTGGGCGAGTCCGTCACCGAAGGCACGGTCGACAAGTGGCTCAAGCACGAAGGTGACTTCGTCAAGCGCGACGAGCCGATCGTCGAGGTCGTGACGGACAAGGTCAACGCCGAGATCCCCTCACCTTTCGAGGGCAAGCTGGTCAAGATCGCGGTCACGGAGGGCGAGACGGTCCGCGTCGGGGCTGTGATCGCCCAGATCGAGACCGCCGCGGTCGCGGCAGTCGCCGCGCAGGCGAAGGACCGCGATACGGGTACAGCTGCCACCGAGGTCCCACCTGAGCCGGCCGGCGGCGAAGCACCTCAGCCCGTCCCGGCGCCTGCCCCCACCGGTGCTCCCTCAAACGAGCATGCCCGGCTGTCGCCCGCCGTGCGCAAGTTGGCCGCCGAGCACGGCATCGACGCGACCTCGCTGCAGGGCTCAGGCCTCGGCGGCCGGGTGACGCGCGACGACGTGCTCGCCGCGGTGTCGGCGGGGCCTGCCGCGCCGGCGGCGCCGCCGAGGCAGGCGCCCGCACCCGTGCCCGCCGCCGCGGGAGTCGACGGCAAGCGCGAGGAGCTCGTGAAGCTCAGCGTCATGCGCAAGTCGATCGCCGAGCACATGGTCCGCAGCCTTCAGACGTCGCCGCACGCGTGGACTCTGCAGGAGGTCGACATCACCAACCTCGTGCGCTACCGCGAAAGCGAGAAGGAGAGCTTCAAGAGCCGCCACGGGGCGCCCCTGACCTACCTTCCATTTGTGGCGCAGATCGTGTCCGAGGCGCTCAAACAGTTTCCATGGCTCAACTCCTCGTGGAGTGACGACGGCGTGATCCTCAAGCGCTACGTCAACCTCGGAATCGCGGTCGCGATCCCGGACGGCTTGATCGTGCCGGTCGTCAAGGACGCCGACCGGCTCGGCTTCACCGACCTGGTGAGAGCCATGAATGACGTCGTCGAGCGGGCGCGCAACAAGCAGCTGAAGCCGGACGACGTCCAGGGCGGGACCTTCACCCTGAACAACACCGGTGCGACCGGTTCGATCGCGAGCCAGCCGATCATCAACCAGCCTCAAGCTGCGATCCTGACCACCGAGTCGATCGTCAAGCGCCCCGTCGTCGTCAACGACGCGATCGCGATGCGCCACATGATGAACATGTGCCTCAGCTTCGACCACCGCATCATCGACGGCATGATGGCCGGCGAGTTCCTCGGCTCGATCAAGAAGCGGATCGAGGACTGGACCCCCGGTAGCATCCGGCTGTGAGCGTCGCGGATCCCATCAAGCCCGGACCGATTCCCGAATGGATTCGCGTCCGGGTCACCGAGGGCGGCAACTTCAAGGAGCTGAAGCAGATCGTGCAGGGCCGGCGCCTTCACACCGTCTGCGAAGAGGCGCGGTGCCCGAACATCTTCGATTGCTGGAACCGCCGGACGGCGACGTTCATGATCCTCGGCGACGTCTGCACCCGCGCCTGCCGTTTCTGCGCGGTGACGTCGGGCCGTCCTACTGAGCTCGACCTCGGCGAGCCGCTGCGCGTCGCCGAGTCGGTGGCCGAGCTCGGCCTCAAGCACGCGGTCATCACGTCGGTCGACCGCGACGACCTGAAAGACGGCGGCGCCGGCATTTTCGCGCGCACGATCCGCGCCATCCGTCGCCGCAGCCCCGGCACCACGATCGAAGTGCTGACGCCCGACTTCCAGGGCGACTACGAGGCGGTGCGTACAGTCGTCGAGGCGCGCCCCGACATCTTCAACCACAACACCGAGACCGTGCCCCGCCTTTATGCGCGCATCCGGCCGAAGGCCGTTTACGCGAACAGCCTCGCCCTGCTCCGTCACGTCAAGGCGCTGGCGCCGGAGATGGTGACGAAGTCCGGGCTCATGGTCGGCCTGGGCGAGACCGAGCAAGAGCTTCTCGACGTCTTCCGCAACATGCGCGCCCACAACATCGACGTGCTCACGGTCGGCCAGTACCTGCGGCCGTCGAAGAAGCACGCAGAGGTGGTCCGCTACTACCGCCCCGAAGAGTTCTCGGACCTGAAGGAGAAGGCGCTCGCGATGGGCTTCGGCCACGTCGAGGCCGGCCCCCTCGTCCGGTCCTCCTACCACGCCGATGAGCAAGTCCCTGCCGCGCGTAAGAGCCTGCTGGCTGGGTAGCGTCCCCTACCGCGACGCCTGGGACCTCCAGGCGACGCTTGTGCATGGGCTGCGGGAGGGCGCGGGCGAGGACACCCTGCTTCTGCTCGAGCACCCGCACGTGTTCACGATGGGTAAAGCGGCATCCGACGCCGACCTTTTGTGGGACGACGGGGAGCGGGCGCGCAGGGGGGTCGAGGTCGTGTGGTCAGACCGCGGCGGCGAGGCGACCTACCACGGTCCAGGGCAGCTGGTCGGCTACCCGGTCATCGACCTGGCGCGCTTGAACGTCAGCATTCCCGACTACATCTCGGGACTCGAGCGGTCTCTCATCACCTACCTGGGCGAGCTCGGGGTCGATGCCGTCCCCGGCGAGCCAGGGCTCACCGGCGTCTGGCGCAAGGGCGAGAAGCTGGCCGCGATCGGGATCAAGCTCAACCGCTCGGTCGTGAGCCACGGCCTGGCCCTGAACCTGACGACCGACCTGACGTACTTCGACGGCATCGTGCCCTGCGGGCATGCCGAGCTCCGGCCGACGTCGGTGGAGGCGGTCACCGGCAACCGCATCGAGACGGAGACGGCCGCCCGCAGCTATGCTTCCAGCTTCGCCGCTGAGTTCGGGGTCGAGCTGCGGTGGGTCCACCCTGAAACCGTTTGGGGTGCCCGGAGCGTATCTCCTGAGGGAACGCCCGTACGCAGCTAGCTTCGGAATACCGAGCGTTACCAAGTCGGTATTCATTGCGTAGAACAAATTGGGACTGCGAGAGGCGGTACTCGGTTTGGCGTGGATCGTTATCGGGTAAGTGGGATAAGAGCATGGGAAGCAACCGCAAGAGCACTGAAAAGACAAGCACCGAGCTGGTCCGCCTGGACAACGTCTCGATGGACGAGGACGACGAGATCCTCCCTGACTTCGAGGCGGAGGTCGACGACGGCCGGCGCGTGTGGGTGACCGCCGTTCTCGAGCGCACCGCCGTGATCGAACCGGCCCCGGGTGAGCCCAAGGTGCTGGTCAACCGCCGGCGCCTGTTCGTCGACCCGCGACACCTGCGGGTCCGCCACCTGGCCAGCAAGGAAGCGGCGCGCCGCGGTCGCGAGGCGGCCCGCCAGCTGCGGCTCCAAGAGCAGCACAGCTCCGCGGCGTAAACCCCGGCCTTTCGGCCGGCAGATTCGTCGAAGCGCCTCTGGTAACATTCGTCGCTGCCGCGCGCAGCGGCGCTTTTTTATTTTCCGCGGCGCTTCGCCGCCAAGCTCGAGGGAAGCCACCATATGAACAAGACCGCCGAACTTGTCTCGCTTGCCACAATCGTTCCCCCTCCCAACCACGAAGTCAGCGGTGGGTTCAGCGCGGTGGTAGACGGCCAGCAAGTACGGGTGCGTGCGGTGCTCGAGCGCACGGTCGTGATCGAACACCACGAAGGTGGCGAGCGCAGCGTGGTGCGCAAAGACAACTGCATGGTCAAGCCGTCGGCGGTCGCATTCGTCCCCGGCAACCCAAACAACGGAGTCGGACCGCGACAGTGGCGACGGCTTCCTGGAAAGCCTCCCGCCCCGGCTAAGTAGCTGAGTCGATCCGCTCCTGCGCGACGAGCGTCAGGAACGGATGGAACTCCTCCGAAAGCGCGACCTCTTCGAAGACTTCGCGCGCCTCCGCAAATCGACCGCCGTGTAGCTTGCTCATCTCTTCGTCGGCGATCTCGCGCACCAGGTCCGCGTTCACCGTCGGTCCTTCCTGAAGCCGCGCCGAATGTCTCACCCACTGCCAGATCTGCGAGCGCGATATCTCGGCGGTCGCCACATCCTCCATCAGGTTGTTGATCGCGGCGGCCCCGACGCCGCGCAGCCACGACTCGATGTACTGGATGCCGACGCTGACGTTCATGCGCAACCCGTTCTCGGTGATCGTGCCTCCGGGGACCCCGACGTCGGTCAGCCGCTCCGACAGGACTGTGACGTCGGGCCTGAGGCGCTCGATCTGATTCGGACGCGTTCCGAGGACGCGGTCGAACGCCTCCATGGCGGTCGGCACCAGGTCTGGATGCGCCACCCACGTGCCATCGAACCCGTCGCCGGCCTCGCGCTCCTTGTCCTCTTTGACCCTGGCCAGCGCCACTCGGTTGACCTCGGCGTCGCGGCGCGACGGGATGAACGCTGCCATGCCACCCATCGCGTGCGCACCGCGGAGATGGCAGGTCTTGACCAGGAGCTCGGTGTAATGACGCATGAACGGCACGGTCATCGTCACCTGCGCCCGGTCAGGCAGCACGAACTCCGGCCGGTTGCGGAATTTCTTGATGATGCTGAAGATGTAGTCCCACCGGCCGGCGTTCAGGCCGCTCGAGTGGTCACGAAGCTCGTACAGGATCTCCTCCATCTCGAAAGCGGCGAGGATCGTCTCGATGAGAACCGTCGCTCGGATCGTTCCGGTGGGGATGTCGAGCTCGTCCTGCGCGAAGTTGAAGACGTCGTTCCACAGCCGGGCCTCGAGGTGGCTCTCCAGCTTCGCCAGATAGAAGTACGGCCCGCTTCCTTTGCCGAGCAGCCGGCGTGCGTTGTGAAAGAAGTAGAGCCCGAAATCGAAAAGGCTCCCTGACATCGGCTTTCCGTCGACCTCGACGTGCAGCTCGTCGAGATGCCAGCCGCGCGGCCGGACCAGGAGCGTCGCGACCTTCTCGTTCAGCCTGTAATCCTTGCCCTCGGGGCTCGTGAAATCGATGCGACG
>DATKFA010000424.1:0-3338 GCA_035511715.1 Candidatus Acidiferrum sp.
ATCTACCAGGCCGTGTCGCACAAGATCGCGGACATGCTCGTCCTCTCCGAGAGCGGGCGGTCCGCCACGTATTACGCGGCCTGGGCCGTCGAGGCGGACGCGCCCGACCGCTCGCTCGCGGCCTCGATGGCGAAGGCCTACGTCTCGGACGCTTACCGCAAGGTCGCGGGCGATGGGATCCAGGTGCACGGCGGCATCGGTTTCACGTGGGAGCACGACATGCACCTCTACTTCAAGCGGGCGAAGTCTTCCGAGGTGACCCTCGGCGACGCGACCTACCATCGTGAGCTCGTCGCGCAAGCCCTCGACCTCTAGACCGCCCGTGCTGCCCTGGGTCCTCCTCGTGGGCGCGATCGCGACCGAGGTCGCCGGCACGCTCGCGCTGCGTGGGTCCAACGGGTTCACCAACCTGGTGCCTTCGGCGATCACCGTCGTCGGCTATGTCGCGAGCTTTGTCCTGCTGGCGATGGTGCTCAAGACCCTTCCGGTCGGCATCATCTACGCGATCTGGTCCGCCGTCGGCATCGCTCTGGTCGCTCTGCTCGGCAAGCTGATCTTCAACGACCCGGTGCCGCCGCTTGCGATCTTCGGGATGGTTCTGATCGTCGGCGGCGTCGCGCTGGTGGGCGCGTCAGGCGCGAAAGCGCACTAGCCGGCCGCCAGGAGCCGGAAGACCAGCAAACCGAACAACGCGCACGCTGGAATCACCAGCCCCCTGAACATCGCCCAGTAGTTCGACCACGCCTCGCGGAGGCGATCGAGGCGACGGCCGGAGCCGAAGACGAGCGACGAGTAGATCGGAATCGCCGCCCCGGTGTTCAGCGCAAGGGCGAGCAGGGCGACCCCGCCCCCACCCGCGAACCACGGCTGCAGGGGCGCGGACGAACCAAAGCCAAGCTGCGTCCCCCACAGGGCGCCCGCCGTCATGACGACGAACACAGCCGGAACGCCCAGCAAGAAGAACGACACGAAGCTGAGGACGACGAGACCGAGCATGAGCGCGAGGATCGCTACGATCCCGGCAAGCCCGGCGGCGGCGACGGTCACGCCGGTGGCCTCATGCGTCACGGTCGTACCGACCGGTACATACGCGACCCCGGGCGGGTCGCCGGCACCGAAGCCCGCCGAACCGCTGACCTCGGGCCACGAGTGCAGGTTTGCGTTCGAGGTCAGGCCCGCAGCGACCGCGGCGGGCACGGCGGCCAGGAGAATGCCGGCGACGATTGCGGCGGCGTTGCGGCGGATCACCGCGACCGGCAACCATCGCCGCCGCCTTCGTGACCGTCCAACGCCCGTCTCCATCAGGCGCTCCCGGTCGAAGGCCGACCCGCAGAGCACGGTCAGGGCAAAGCAGGCGGTCAGCGGCAGCAGCAGTGACGCCGGCGCAAGCGGCGAGCGGAAGACGAACAACGCCAGCGGGAGGTCCGCCACCGCCGCCGACACCGGCGACAGGAGGAACGACCAGGCGCCGCCGGCCGCGCCCTCGCGCGGGAAGAGCATGAAGCCGAGCATTCGACCCATCGCGGCCCAGTAGGAAGTGACCAGCGCGACGAAAGCGAACACGGGAAGCAAGTCCCACGGGGCGGTCTCGCCGAACAGGCTCAACAGCGCCAGGCCGGCGCTCATCCACAGCGTGACCCACACCGTGCTGACGACAGCGCCCGGAAGGACCTCGAGCCAGATGAGTGAAGGGTCGTCCACAGGCGTGTAGAGCAACACCTCCAGCGAGCCCTGCGCCTTCTCCCACCAGATGCCGATCGAGCTCTTGATCGACTCGAGGAGGGCGAAGGACATGAAGAAGAGCGGCAGCAGAAGGCCGGCCTGGAGCGCGCTGCCGCCCGCGATGCGCTGGGCGACCTGGCCGGCAAGGCCGGGGATCTGGCCGAAGAGCGACGTACCGGCGACGAGGAGGAGAACGAACGCGTTGAGGTACGTCACCCAGCTCAGGTCGCCTCGCCGCCACCACGAGCTCACATAGAAAGGAAGTGAACGGCGCAGCATGTCACCCTGCCCGCCGAGCGAGGCGAACATGCGGGGCGCGCGGATGCCGGAGGGGCTCTGAGCCTTCGCTGCGATGGGCTCAGCGTTTGGAACCACGGGCGCCTCCATTGCCTTGAGGTAGACGGTCTCGAGCGTCGTCTGCTGCTCCTCCAGCTCGTGGAACGGCGTCCCGTCCTCCGCCAGGCGGGCTTGCAGCGCGGCGGCAAACGCAGCGCGATCGGTGACGCCGGCCTGCCACGGCAGCGTGTAGGTGAGATCGGTTCCTTCGAGCGCGTGAGCAAGAGTGCGGCTTGCGAGCCACTGGAAGACCGCGTCTCGATTCGCCGGAACGGTCGACAGGTGGGCGACAAATCGTCGTCCATCGGATGAACGCTGACGCAGCTCCTCCAGTGTGCCGCCCGCGACGATCACACCGCGACGCATGATGGCCACGCGATCGGCCATGAGCTCGGCCTCACCGAGGACGTGAGTGGTGACGATCAGGGCAGCCCCCCGCGATTTCTGCTCGTCGAGGTAGCGGCGCATGTCCGCCGCGGCAACCGGGTCGAGACCGGCCGTCGGCTCGTCGCAGAAGATCCAGTCCGGGTCGTGAAGGGTGGCGCGGATCAGCGCGACCTTCTGCGCCATGCCGCGCGAATACGCGGCCAGGATCGTGTCCCCGCGGTCCGCCAGCTCGAAGCGCTCCAGCAGCGCAGGGATTCGCTCGCGGCGAACTGCGTCCGGGACTCGATACAGATATGCGAACCGCTCGAGGTATTCGGTCGCGGTGTTGCGCCCATACAGTCGGGCCTGGTCCGGCACCACCCCCAGCCGCGCCCGCACGACGTCGAGGTCTTCGGGAAGGTGAAGGCCGTCGAGCTCGATCAAGCCCGCGTCTGGCCGCAGGATTCCGCCGAGGCACCGCAGTGTGGTCGACTTGCCTGCCCCGTTCTGGCCCAGCAGGACGAGGACCTCGCCGCCCTCGACGCGCAGGTCGACGCCTGCAACGGCGCGTACGTCGCCAAAGCTCTTGCGAAGGCCCTCGACCCGGATCACCCGAGGAACTCTGGACTAAATCTTCTCGAAGGAGTCCACCGGAAAGACAAAAACGGGCGTGTTGTCGCCCTGGACCACCGCGAGGATCCGGTTCACCTGACCGCGGCGAGAAGAGTTTTCAGACGATCGCGAACCTCGAGATGGATCTTGTCCCGAGATCCCGTAGCGTCGAGCCGGACGAACCGCTGCGGCTCCGCATCAGCGAGCTTCTCGTAAGCCTCGGCGACCTTGCGGTGGAAGTCGATCGACTCCTGCTCCATGCGGTCCTTCCTCTTTCCCGCCACCTCGTGCCGGTTCAACCC
>DATKFA010000425.1:0-4231 GCA_035511715.1 Candidatus Acidiferrum sp.
TCGACGTCGATGTAGACCAGCCGCGACTCCTCGCCGAAGACCGGCGGCTGGCCGAAGTTGAGGCGAAAGTCGAGGAGCGCGCCGATCAGGACCACGAGGTCGGCGTCGCGCAACGCCGCGCCGCGGGCGCGCGAAAAGAAGAGAGGATGGCGGGGCGGCAGCACTCCGCGAGCCATTCCGTTGACGGTCAGGGGCACGTTGGCGACCTCTACCAGCTGGCGCAGCTCCTCCTCCGCGTGTGCCCACCACACGCCACCGCCGGCGACGATGACGGGCCGCTCCGATTCGCGGATCAGCCGCGCAGCGCTGTGGACCAGGTCGTGGTCGGCGGGCGGCCCGGGGTCGACGGTCAGATGCTCCGTGGCTTCAGGAAGATCCGCCGCCCCGAAGAAGACATCGATGGGGACATCCATGAACACCGGACCGGTGCGCCGGCTCATGGCGGTCCGCAGCGACTCGGCGGTGGAGGCGTAGGCGTCGTCGGCGGACTCGAGCGTCATCGCGCGCTTGGTGAGGCTGCGAACCACTTCGAGGTGGTCCATCTCCTGCAGCGAGCCCATGCCCCAGCGCGCCACCGGCGCACGTCCACCGATGACGAACATCGGGCTGTCGTTGCTCTTCGCCTGCGCCAGCGCCGTGGTCGCGTTCGTCACGCCGGGCCCGGCGGTGACGGCCGCCACGCCGCACTCGCGCGTGACCTTGGCCCAACCCTCGGCGGCAAACGCGGCCGACTGCTCGTGTCGAAAATCCACCACCTTGATGCCGTGCTCGACGGCGCCCGTCAGCACAGGCCAGATGTGGGCGCCGTTGAGGGTGAACAGGTGACTGACGCCGGCGCGCCTCAGCGCGAGGGCGATCAGCTCGCCGGTGTTGCCTGAATCACCCAAAACTCAGTCGATCATCGCCCAGGGCATCACCGGCGTGTTGAAGGCTGCGCGCGGCGAGCCGTCGCGCGGGATGACGATGACGCCGCCTTCCGCGTCGAGAGCGCTGGTCAGATAGTCGACGGCGCCCTTCGCCACGGATTCGGCGTTCATTCCGTGCTGGAGCTCGATCACCATCAGGCGGGCGAGCCCCAGCCGGATGAACGCCTCCCCCAATCCCGTGCCGCACACGCCGCCGAAGCGGTCGTCGACGTAAAGGCCGGCGCCGGGGATGGGCGAATCACCGATGCGCCCCGGAAGCTTGCCTGTCCTCCCACCGGTCGAGACGGCGACCGCGAGGTGCCCATCCGAATCGCGCGCCACAGCGCCCACGGTGTCGGCGCCCTGGAGCAGCTGCTGGCGCTTTCGGTCGGTGATGAAGATCGAGGGATCGGCCATCTCCAGGCCGTTCTCGCGGGCAAACCGGGAAGCGCCGTCGGCGGCTAGAAGAACGTGGCGTCCGTCCTCCATGATGGCGACCGCCAGGTCGATCGGATGCCTCACGTCGCGAAGGCAGGCCGCGCCGCCGGCCCGCAGCCGCGCTCCCTCCATCACACCAGCGTCGAGCTCGACGACGCCGTCGGCGTTCAGGCAGGCGCCGATGCCGGCGTTGAGCAGGGGTTCGTCCTCCATGTGGCGCACGGCGGCGACCGCGGCGGCCAGCGCGCCATCGCCGATGCTCGCCCATCCGGCGTCACGCGCGCGCTCGACGGCGGCCTGGCGAGGGGGCTTCTCGGGTTCTGGAACGGACCCGGCCCCGCCGTGGACGATCAGGGCCGGACGGGCCACCTTAGCGGTTAGTAAGCCTGGGCCTTCTGTTCCGGCCAGTTGTTCCGGCGCTCGACGAAGCGGCGCTCCGCGACGCGCCTGTCGAAGGGGAACACGACGCGCCGGCCGGCGTTGGCGCGCTCCGGGTCTCGGCGCTCGCCAAACCTGCGGTCGACGCCGGCCCGGCGGTCTCCGCCGCTTCGTCGCTCGGGACCACGACTGACCATCTCCACCCTCTTCGACGCGAGATTACCGCACGCGGCGGTTCAATTCGTCGAGTTTCGCGTCGATTTTTTGCTCCGACCGCCGCCGCTCCAGCTCGTCACCTGGACCGAGGTCGACGAAGCGCGCGTACTCCGCCAGACGCGGGTGCACCTCACGCACGCGGAGGAACATCTGCTGGGCGACCCAGCGATAGTCAGGGTGACCCTGCGGGGTCGTTCGCAGCTCGCACAGGTGGTAGATCTCGCGCAGGTTGATCCGGAAGTACCACCGGACGTGGAACGCCAGCGGGACGACGTACTGCGCGAGCGCCGGACCCAGGTCGACCTCCAGCCGGCGGTGGGTGGCGGCCGCGGACTCGACCGCCCTGGCAAACCGGTCGCCGAGGGCGAGGTCGACCAGCCCCGGCGGCATGTCGTAGCCGAGGGCGGTCCCCAGATGCTGGCGGTCCTGGGTCAGAACGCGGTGGCGGTGGAGGTCGCGGTATGCGGCGAAGTTGGCCACGATCTCGAACGTGTAATGCGCGTGTTCGAGCGCGCGCGGCGGGCGCTGGCGGCGGTTGGCGCGGTCGGCGAGCATCCTGTCGAGCACCCGAGGGGCGTCCCCGCCCTGCTCGTCCAGCGGGCGGCTCGAGAAGGGATACAGGGCCGCGGCCACAACTCTGCGCTCGGCGTCGTGGTCGTAGTCGATCAGCCGGACTGTCGGTTCCATCGGTCCCGCCTGACCCTTCGGCGCAATCTCTGCAAGCCGCTGCCTCACGCCCGCGATCCGCTCGGCCGCGGGCCGGCCGTACTTTTCGTCGAGGGCCCGACGCACGAATGACGGGATGACCAGCGAGAGCTCACGATGCAGGTCGGTGGCGAGCCTCTGGCACTCCGGCAGCTCGCTCGCGGCGAGCTTTGTGATCAGGTACTCGAATGCGCGACCGTTGCCGAAGAGTCCGAGGTTCGTCTGCGTGCCGGCGGGAAGCAGCCCGCGCAGGAGGTCGAGCGCCTTCGCGCGCGTCGCGGTCTTCCAGGCCCGGTCCGTCTCGCCATCCTCCTGTGGAAACCGGTCGCGGATGGCCAGGGTGACGGGTTCGACCAGGGAGCTGTAGGTGTCGAACAGGGCGTCCGCCGCGGGCTCGTAGTCCGGGTGCGACAGCTCGGTTCCGCGCCGATACAGGTAGCGGCCGTCGATACCCGGGCGGTCGAAGCGGACGTAGCGAGTCGACTTCTCGAGGGGGGAGATCCCGATCCGGCTGTCCTCGAGCGCCTTGGCGGCGATGGTCGAGACCTGCTCGACCGCGACGTGAGCGCCGGCAAGCTCCGCCACCGAGTCGTCGCCGTAACCCACGAGCACTCGCTCGTAGAACTCCTCCGCGCGTCGCACAGCGACCATGTCGTCATCCGCGGGCGCGGCGCCGGCGAGGTGGTCGAAGCCCGACTCAGGCTCGTTGATGAACTCGTCGAGCAGCACCCTGCGCAGGCTCTTCTCGGTCCGCGAGTAGCGCGAGAACAGCGCACCCTTGACCACCTCGGGCAGGTTGCGGAGGGCGAAAACCGGGCGGTCGAGGTTGGTGAAGTAGCGCCCGAGCAAAGACGATTCGGCGGCGTTGAACTCCGGCCCGGGCATGCTGAATAAGTATCACCTGCTCAAGTTCGCGGAGGTGAAATCCTCTTTCTAGATATTGTGTTGACCGGGGCGGTATGCACAGCCTATGGGCAACGTGGTTTGACTTGTCCCCTGGTTCTCCCCAGCTCTGTTAAAAACCGAATGCGAAACGCCGATGGATGAGGTCGACTGGATCAAGCATTGGGGTCAGGTCGTTGAAGCGAGGGATAAGCAGGCCGCGCGGCACTCCGATTCCGGCTACTGGGACCGCCGCGCGAACAGCTACGCGCGCTCGACCCAGGCTCGGATCGACGACTTCCTTCGCATCGTCGAGCCGTACATCTCGGCGCACAAAACGCTCATCGACGTCGGCGCGGGAACCGGCCGGCACGCGGTCCCGCTGGCGGAGCGCCTCGAGTGGGTCACCGCCGTGGAGCCATCCGAGGGCATGCGCTCGCATATCGCCGCGCGCGACAACATCACCGTGATCGCGAGCAGCTGGGAGGACGCAGAGGTCGCACCCGCCGACCTGGTCATCTGCAGTCACGTGCTCTACGGAATCGCGGACCCGGTCCCATTTGTGACGAAGCTCGAGCGCTCGGCGCGCGAGCGCGTCTTCGTGATGATGCGAGAGTCTGACCTGCCGCATCCCGCCGCCGAGGTTCGGCGCCGGCTGCAACTCGACGAGCAGGCGCGCCTCCCGCGCTTCAGCGAGCTGTTCATGC
>DATKFA010000426.1:0-2087 GCA_035511715.1 Candidatus Acidiferrum sp.
AACGGCCGCAAGATTTCAAGCTGATCGGGACTCCGGCCAAGCGGCTCGACAGCCCATCGAAGGTGAACGGCACGGCGCTCTACGGCATCGACGTGCGCCTGCCCGGAATGAAGATCGCGACGGTCGCCGCGAGCCCGGTGCTCGGCGGCAGGCTGACTCGCCTCGACGACGCCAAGGCGATGGCGATCAAAGGCGTGCACCAGGTCGTTCGCCTCGACGACGCGGTGGCCGTCGTGGCCGATCACATGTGGGCGGCGACACAAGGCCTGGCGGCGCTCGACCTCCGCTGGGACGACGGGCCGAACGCAACCCTGGGCACGGACGACATCCTGAAGGGGCTCGCGGAGGCCGCGCGGTCGCCGGGCGTGGTGGCGCGCAGGGAGGGGGATGCCGCCGCGGCCATCGCCGCTGCGCCGCGCCAGCTGGAGGCGGAGTACGCGGTCCCCTTCCTCGCGCACGCGGCCATGGAGCCGATCAACTGTACCGTGCACGTGCGGCCCGACGGCTGCGAGGTATGGACCGGTTCGCAGGTCCTGAGCCGCGCTCGAGCGACGGCCGCCGAAGTCACCGGTCTGCCGCTCGAGAAGGTCGTCGTGCACAACCATCTCCTCGGCGGCGGGTTCGGCCGCCGCCTGGAAGTCGATTACGTCACGCAGGCGGTGCGCATCGCTCGGCAGGTCGAGGGACCGGTGAAGGTCGTGTGGACCCGCGAGGAAGACGTGCGGCACGACGTGTATCGCCCGTACTATTACGATCGGTTGTCGGCGGGACTGGACGAGCGGGGACGGCCCATCGCCTGGATGCACCGGCTCGTCGGACCGTCGATCTTCGCGCGCTGGGCGCCGCCCGCGTTCAAGAACGGACTCGACGGCGATGCGTTGGACGGCGCGGTGCAGCTGGTCTACGACATCCCGGCGATCCGGGTCGAGTACGTCCGCCATGAGGAGCCCATCGTCAACACCGGCTTCTGGCGTGGTGTCGGAGTCACTCACAATACGTTCGTGATCGAGAGCTTCATCGACGAGCTGGCTGCCGCCGCGAAGCAGGATCCCGTCGAGTATCGCCGCTCGCTGCTCGGGAAGTCGCCGCGGGCCAGGGCGGTGCTGGACGTCGCGGCGCAGGCAGCCGGTTGGGGCCACGCGGCGCCGGCGGGCCGCGCCCGCGGCGTCGCGCTCCTCTACAGCGGGTGGCACACCTACTTGGCGCAGGTTGCCGAGGTCTCGGTGTCGGAATCCGGCGAGGTGCGCGTGCACCGGATCGTCTGCGCGGTCGACTGCGGCACCGTGGTGAATCCGGACACCGTCAAGGCACAGATCGAGGGTGGAGTCATCTTCGGCGTCGGCGGCGCCCTGTACGGCGAGGTGACGCTCAAGGACGGCCGCGTGGAGCAGTCCAATTTCCATGATGTCCGCGTGCCGAGGATCAATGAGACGCCGGCCATCGAAGTGCATCTGGTGCGGAGCGCCGAGGCGCCAGGCGGGATCGGCGAGCCAGGCACGGCGGTCACGGCGCCGGCGATCGCCAACGCGGTCTTCGCGGCCACCGGCAAGCGAATCCGGAAGCTGCCACTGAAGCCGGACCGCCTCCGGTCGGCTTGAGGACGAACCAATGCGCATCCTCGTGCCCTTGATCGTGGTCGTCGGGCTCGCCGCGTTCAGTCGCGGCGAAGCGGCCCAAGCGGCCGATCCCGGGTCATTCGACCCGATCGCGAGCGTCGTCATGCATCCGAGATGCATGAACTGTCATCAAGTCGACTCCCCCAGACAGACCGACGCCGCCATTCGTCATCAACCGCTCGTCGTGCGCGGCAGGGACGGCCACGGCGCGCCGACGCAGACATGCCAGACCTGCCATCAGGCTACGAACACGGCCGACGGTTTCGTGCCGGGGGTGGCGACCTGGCGCCTGGCGCCCTTGTCCATGAGGTGGGAGGGCCTCAGCGCGGAACAGATCTGCGAGCAGATGAAGGACCCCGCCCGGAACGGCGGCCGCACCGCGGGCAAGGACGTCATCGAGCACATGAAAGCAGATCCGCTCGTCCTGTGGGCTTGGACTCCTGGCGCCCACCGCACGACTCCACCGATCTC
>DATKFA010000427.1:0-3560 GCA_035511715.1 Candidatus Acidiferrum sp.
GCAAAATCACCGGGTTCCGGACTGAGGATTTAAGCGATGCCCAACTTCAAGCGCGCCTCACTCGTCGGCTCGGAGGAGCTGTTTCGTCCCACACGGCCGCAGGTGGTGTCGGACACCGACGACGTGATCAAGGAGGCAGTCGACAGGCCCGGTCACTCGAAAGAAGTGGTGCTCAAGACGCTGAACTTCACGCAGGAAGAGATCGAGCTTCTGGTCGAGGCCGTGCAGGTGGCGAAGTATCCGGACCGCCCACGACCCAAGCCGGCTCTCGACCGCTTCGACGCGCTGGACGCGCTGCGGCAGAAGATCCAGGCTGTCGCCGAAGCCAGTTAATTAAGAGTCCTCCCCACTGGTGGGGAGGTGGCGCGAAGCGCCGGAGGGGGCGCCGGAGGGGCGCCTCGTCCGGCGGCGGAAGTAGCGGTAGGCCCAGAACACGCATATCAGCAGCAGCGCCAACGTAAAGCCGACTACCGCTGCCTTCTCCATTTCCTGTAAATACTGACCTGTGGGAAAGCTGTCCATCGTCAAGGTCCGTCTGGACCGCGACGTCAACGGATACGTCGTGTCCGACGCCTCGAGCAAGGAGGCGGTGGTGATCGACCCGGGCCAGCCGGCGGAGAAGATAGTCGAGCAAGCCTCCGGCCTGACGGTCAAACACATCCTTGCGACGCACGGCCACCCCGGTCACGTCGGCGGCAAGGACGACGTGAAGGCGGCGACCGGCGGCCTCACGGGCATCCACACCGCCGACGCCAAGCAGTTCTTGCGTTCGGCCGACCGCTACCTGATCGACGGCGACGAGCTCGAGTTCGGCGACTTCAAGGTCCTGGTCCTGCACACGCCCGGCCACACGCCGGGGAGCGTGTGCTTCGTCATCGCCAATCACGCTTTCGTCGGCGACACGATCCTGGCGGGCGGGATCGGCAAGCAGATGCCCGAGACCGACCTCCGCCGCCAGATGATGAGCATCGGGACGAAGCTGCTGAGGCTGCCGCCGCAGACCGCCCTCTACCCGGGCCACGGACCGGCGACCAGCCTCGAGCGCGAGGTGGCGCAGAGCCCGATCTTTCGCGGCGCCGGAGTCCGCGCCTAGCCCGAGCTGAGAAGGCTGAGGGCGATGGTCGTCACGCCCGAGTCAGAGTTGATCGCAAGGGTGCCCTTGTCGTGCGAGTTGCTCTTGCGCGCAAACGTGGCCGCGTAGGTGGCACCGTTGGTCTGGTTGTTCACCGTCAGCGCCCAGTCGCCCTGGCTCAGCTGCTTCGCGTAATAAGCCTGAACCTTGCTCGGGTCGTCGGTCGTCTCCCACTCCATGCCCCAGGCCACCTGGCCGGTCGACGTGAACGACGCGCCGGCGGTCAGCCGCGCCTTCGGATAGACGGGGAGGTCGGCCGGGAAGCCGGCGGGCATCGGCACCTCGGCGTCGAGCTGACCGGAGGCCCTGGCCAGGGGCGAGCCGGTCGGGCCGGCCGAAGGCGTCGGCGTTTCTGTCTTGCTCCCCTGGCCTGGAATTTGCGAGCACCCCATAACGAGGAGCAGGGCGGCAAGCGCGCCGAGATAAACCCGCATCCTTCAAATCAACGCGCGACGAGCGCGGGTCGCACCATGCGGCCCCTCGCGCGATCTCCGGCCGGCTCGCCTCGCAGGTACACCTGCTCGATCGAGAAGTCGAACTCGCGGCCCTCGAGCGCGCCCCGCCGCTGGCGCGATCGCATATTGTCCGAGCTCACCCGGGTGCGCGCGTTCGGATTCACGACGACGATGTCCGCGTCGAACCCGGGCGCGATCGCGCCCTTGCTGTTCTCGAGGCCCGCGAAGGCCGCAGGCGCTGAGCTCACCCAGCGGGGCGCCAGCCACACGTCCCCAAGATCGCTGGCGATCTGGAGGCAGCTCAGGTAGAGCGTCTGCACGCCGGGGCTTCCTGCGGACGCCTCCTCGAGGTGGCGCGACTTCTCCTCGTCCGTGTGGGGGGCATGGTCGGTGCTCACGATGCTTATGAGGCCGCGCCGCAGGCCATCGACGAGCGCTTCCCGGTCGGCCTCGGTGCGAACTGGCGGCAACACCTTCATGGCGGCGCCGACCCGCTCGAAGTCTCGGTTCGTGAGCAGCAGGTACTGCGGGCACGTCTCGAGCGAGAGCGAGGTGCCATTCCGCATCGCATCTTCCGCAGCCTTGAGACCCAGCGCGCTCGACAGGTGCGCGACGTGCAGGTGTGCGCCCGCGTCGCGCGCCACCGCGGCCGCGGCCGAGATGGCGACGGCCTCGGCCTCCGGTGGCCGCGACTCGAGCAAGTCTTCATACGTGAGGAGCGGCCGGCGGAACGCCGACAAGATCGCTGGGTCTTCAGCGTGGATCGCGAGGGGCAGGCCCAGGTGCGCGACGGTGGGCGCCAGGCGCGCGAGCGTTCCGTAGTCCGCGGGGGGCTCGACGTCCGGATCGTCGGTGTCGAGAGAGCTGATGATCTGCTTGCGGCTCAGGCTGAACGAGTAGGCGAGGTAGGCCTTGAAGCCCACCGCCCCCGCCGCGGCAAGGCCCTCGAGCCGCTCGGGCGTGGAGCTCGAGCGGATGAGCCCCCATAACCCGAAGTCGACCAGCGCACGGCTTCGGGCCAGCGCGGCCTTGGCCTCGAGGACGCCCGCGCTGTCCACCGCCGGCACCGTGTTCGGCATGTCCAGAACGACGGTGACGCCGCCCGCCGCCGCGGCCGCCGTGAGCGTCCCGAAATCCTCCTTCTCCGGAAAGCCTGGGTCCCGGCTGTGGACGTGCACGTCGACGGCGCCCGGCATCACGTATTTGCCTCGCGCGTCGAAAGTTTCGCCGCTCGAGTGAAGCCGGGGCTCGACCCTGGTGATCACCCCGTCGTTGATCAGCACGTCGGCGAGTCGCGGACCTTCGGTCGTGTAGACCGTGCCTCCGCGAACCAGGAGCTCAGTCAAGAACGAACCAGGAGCTCAGTCAAGAACGAGGTCTTGAATGCGAAACAGGGGTGAGTACGGAATCCGCGCCTCGCGGATGTTCTCTTCCCCACCCTCGCCGCGATCGAGCACCACGACGAGGTGGACGACTTCGAGGCCCGCATCACGCAGCACCTGGATGGAGCGCAACGAATCACCGCCCGTCGTGACGACGTCCTCGATGACGGTGACCAGCTCGCCCGGCGTGAAGCGACCCTCGAGCTGCTTGCCCGTGCCGTAGGCCTTCAGCTCCTTGCGCACGAGCAGGAGCGGAAGGCCGATCTCCATCGACACCGCGCCGCCCAGAAGCACCGCGCCGAGCTCGGGCGCCGCCAGTCTCTGCGTCTCTTCGGGGACGAGCGGAGCGAGGTGCGCGCCGATTCGCTTCAGGAGCTGCGGGTCGGTCTCGAAGAGGAATTTGTCGAAGTAGCGGTCCGATCGCTTGCCCGAACGAAGAATGAAATCGCCCTTGAGATATGAGGCGCGCACGAGGTCGCGCGCGAGCGCCTCTTTCCCCCCGATCACCGCCTCAATCTAGCCGATAGGCTCGGCCCCGTTACCCGCGACCGCCGGCACTCGCGGCTAACGCTCCGTCGTGAAACCCGCGAG
>DATKFA010000428.1:0-3179 GCA_035511715.1 Candidatus Acidiferrum sp.
AAAGTGCGCCGCCGCGCGGCTCAGTACGAGCGGCGAGGCGAGCGGGTGGATGAGGAAGCGATGCGCAAAGAGGTCGAGCTCCGGGACCGTATCGATTCGGAGCGTCCCATCGCGCCACTGCGTCCGGCCGACGACGCGCTGATCATCGACACCGACCACCTGGACCTGGACCAGGTCGTCGACCGCATCCTCGATCACGTGCGGCGCTGATGTACGCGCTCCTCCGCGGGGTCATGCGCTTGATCGTCGGCGTCTATCTCGCGGGACTGTTCAAGGTCTCAGGGATGCCGAACGTTCCGACGCAGGGGCCGCTGATCATCTGCCCCAACCACATCGGCACCATCGACCCGCCACTCGTGCCGGCATTCGTGCCCCGGGGCGACACCTGGAGCATGGCCAAGTCGGAGTACTTCCGCAATCCTGTGATCAACTGGCTTTTCACGAGCTATCACGCGTTTCCGGTCGTGCGGCACACGGCCGATCGAGTCGCGCTACGTCGAGCCTTCGACGTCTTGAACGAGGGTCACGCGCTGATCATCTATCCCGAGGGGACCCGGATCGACGCGGGAGTCCTAGCGCGGCCTGAGCCGGGAGCCGGGTTCATCGCCCAGAGGTGTGCCTGCGCGGTTCTTCCGGTCGCCCTGACGGGCACCGCCGCGTGTCTGCCCAAAGGCGCCAGGTGGCCGCGCCGCGTGAAGGTCACGATGACGTTCGGCGCCCCGTTCGTCGTGCTGCAGCGCCGCGCCACCGACGACTCTCGTGTCACCCACGAGGAGGCGGCGGAGGCGATCATGCTCGCAATCGCGGAGCTTCTACCGCCGGAAATGCGCGGAGAGTTCAGCGACCTGGACAGCTTGAGGTCCCGCCTCGCCGGAACGACAAGGCCCGCCTGACCCCGCGTTAGTCGCGACAATCGCGGGTCTTCGCGAGGCCGGATGCGCGTTAGTCGCGCCTAACGCGGACGTTGGATGGCTGCGAAAGTCTCAGCCGATTGCGGGGCGCGCCCAGTCGTCCTCGACCAGGCTGCCCAGCGCGGGGTTGAAGCAGGCGTCGAACGCCTCCTTCAGCGTCTGCGGCGTGAGCCGTGGCGGCTGCTGGCGGTAATTGGCCAGGTCGACCAGCCGCGCGACCAGCGCCCGAGGGTGCGAGCCGCGGAGCGGCTTTTTGCCGTAGAGGTTGTTGAGCAGGTATCCGACCGCCTTCTCGTCGAAGGGCACGCCCTGGCGGTCGCACTCGAATCGGAGGATGCGCCCGAACGACTCTGGAGAGGGGTTGCCGACGCCGATCTTGTAGGCCATGCGGCGAAGGAATGCCTCGTCGACGAGCTCGGTGGGGGACAGGTTGGTCGAGAACACGACCTGGCAAAGGAACGGCAGCTCGATCTTGCGACCGGAGGCCGACAGGTCGATGTAGTCGATCTTCTTCTCCATCGGAACGATGAATCGGTTGAGCAGGCGCATAGGCGGAACTTCCTGGCGGCCGAAGTCATCGATCACGAGGACCCCGGCGTTGGCCTTCCACTGCAGCGGCGCCTCGTAGTAGCGGTTCTGCGGGTCGTAGGTGAGGTCGAGCTGCTGGAGCTTGAGCTCACCACCGGCGGTGACCACAGGGCGTTCGACCTTGACCAACCGTCGATCTATCGGCTGCTCGCCCTCCGCGACTTTGTGGTAGACGGGGTCGATCACGCGGACGATCTCGTCGCCGATGGCCACGGCGTGCGGGATCTCGATGGGCGCCCCCATCAGCAGGGCCATGCGCTCGGTGATGGTGCTCTTGCCGTTGCCCGGTGCACCGAAGATGAAAAGCGAGGCGCGCGAGACCATCGCCCCGCCGATCTGGTCGATCACATGCTGCTCGAGCTCCAGCTCGCCCAGCGCCTTTTTGAGCTGCGCGTCGGTGACAGGCGACTTGCCGGTGACCTGCGAGCGGATGAGCGCGAGGTAGTCCTCAAAGTTGACGGGGCATGGCCCGAGGTACCGCGTCTGGACCGAGGACATCTCGGACGCGCGCTGGCGTCCTGCGGCGGAGATCGCGTAGTTCATCTTCACCGGGTACGGCCGGCCCTCGAGGGTCGGGTCGTTGGACACACCGCGGGTGTCCATGAGCTGGTTCTTCTCGAACTCGTCGATCAGCGGCGAGAACGTTTCGAATGGAAGCCCGAGCCGCTGCTCGAGGGTCGCCCCCGTCAACTGGTCGGCGAAGGCCAGCGTGCGCAGCAAAAGGCTCGCGACCAGGTCACGCCGGACGTGAAGGTCTTCGAGCCGCTTGGGAGCTTCGATCGCCCCGGTTACCATCGGCCGGTCATATTACATTTCAGAAGCCCCGATTCCGGCCATTACTAGAATCGGTCAAACGTTGGTGGAGTACGCGGCGCTGGACCTGGAGACCACCGGTCTCGACCCAGCCCGGGACCGGGTCATCGAGGTCGGCGCGGTCGCCTTTACGCCCGGCCAGGTCACGTCGACCATGGAGCAGCTGGTCGATCCAGGGCGCCCGGTGCCCGACACCGTCCTGCGCCTGACCGGCATCAAGCAGGAGGAGCTCCGAGGCGCTGCCAGCCCCGAAGACGCGCTTCGGCAGCTTGCCGAGTTCCTGCGGGGCCGGCAGCCGGTCGGGCACGGCGCGCGCCTCGACGTCGAGTTCCTGGAGACCGCGGGCTTGTGGGACGGGTCGCAGGAGATCCTGGACACACTGGACATCTCGCGGATCCTGCTCCCAGGCGCCGGCAGCCACAGCCTCCCGCTGCTGTCCAGCGAGATGGGCTTCAACCAACCTCGGCCACACCGCGCCCTGGACGACGCGGATGCGACGCGCCAGCTCCTGCTGAGGCTTCGCGAGGAGGCGATCGGCCTGCCCGAAGGCCTCAAGGAGTCGATGGTGGCCCTGGTGGCGCCTTACCCATGGGCCGTCGCTCATTTCTTCGCCGACGCGTTGACGGCGCCCAATCCCAATCCGGAGCCGGCCCCGGCCGTCGAGCCCGGGGCGACGCAGGTGCGAAAGCCTGCCGAGCCCGCACCCGACGACCCGGCCGCCATCGCATCGATGCTCGGACCCGAAGGCCCGCTCGCCGCGGTCATCCCGGGCTATGAGCACCGCGAGTCACAGCTGCAGATGCTGCTCGCCGTCGCCCAGATCCAGGCACGCGGCGGCACGCTCGTCGTCGAGGCGGGGACCGGCAC
>DATKFA010000429.1:0-5835 GCA_035511715.1 Candidatus Acidiferrum sp.
TCGAGCGCTCGGCGCGTGAGCGCGTCTTCGTGATGTTGCGGGAGTCTGACCTGCCCCATCCCGCCGCCGAGGTTCGGCGCAGGCTGCAACAGGACGAGCAGGCCCGCCTCCCGCGGTTCAGTGAGCTGTTCATGCTCTTGCTGCAGATGGGCATCGCACCCGACGTCGACTTTCTGAGGTACCCCATCACGACCCGCTATTCCGACATCGAAGAGGCGGTGGTCGACGTCCGAGCGATGTACGGAGATGGTTGGGACGAAGCCGCGGGTCGCGCCGCGCTCGTCCAGATTCTCCATCGCGACGGCGATCAGCTGGTCTACGACGGCGGCGTCGCTCTGTCGGGAGTCGCGCATTGGCAACCACGGAAGAATTGACCGTCAGGCCGGTGCGGCCGACGGATCGCGACCGCGTGATGGAGATCACCAGGGATGTCTGGGAGGGTCGCGACTACCTACCAAAGGTCTTCGACCGCTGGGTCTCCGACGCCGGCGCATCGTTCCAGGCGGCGGAGCTCGATGGCGTGGTGGTCGGAGTCCAGCACCTGCGTCCGTACGCGCCGGGCCTGGTCTGGTACGAGGGCTTGCGCGTCGCAAGCACCCATCGGAGACAGGGCATCGCCCGTGCGATGCTGGAGTCGGCCCTCGTCGAGTTTCGGCAGCAAGGCTTCCGCGAGATCCGGCTCGCAACCGTGGACCAGCCCGCGATCCACCTGTTCGAGTCGGCCGGTTTTCGTCAGCTGGTCGAGGTCCGGTGGTGGCGCGCTCAGCGCGTAGAGGGCGGCGAGGCGGCACGGATCCCCGACGCCGAGGACGCCGGCCGGCTCTGGCCCTTCGTCGCATCCAGCCCTGGCATCGACCTGTATCGGGGCATATCGCCGGACCTCAACGGTGCGCGCGACCTCAACGCCGGCGAGCTTGAGCGTCTGGCGCGCGCTGGAATGCTCCGGCTCGGACCGAGTGGGCGAGCCGTCGCTCTGATGCGCGAGCCATGGCGGGTCAATCTCGCGGCTGCGCTGATCGCGGGCCGCGGCGCGGCGCTCCGGGAGCTGCTGATGGCGCTGCGCTTCGAGGCCGACGCGGACGGCGCCGACCACATCACGGTCAGCGTTCCGCCGGGGCACCCGGCGCAGGAGGACCTCACCGCTTCCGGATACGATTTCGACGATGCCGAAGCCAATGCACATGTCTACGCCCTAGGGCTTCAGGGGCGCTGAAGGCCTGAGCACCCGCCGCTACGTCATCCTCGGCAACGGCATCGCCGGCCAGACCGCAGCCGAAGAGCTCCGCAAGGCCGACGCGGACGCCTCGATCACGATCATCGCGGCCGAGCGACATCCGCTCTACAACCGCGTCGCGCTGCCGCGATACCTTCGCGGGCAGGTGCGGCGCGAGAAGGTGTTCATGCGCACCGCGGAGCAGTCGGCGCAGCAGAACATCGACATCCAACTCGAGACCTGGGCCACCGACGTCGACCTCACCGACAAGATCGTGCTCACGAATCGTGGTCAGGAGTTCAAATACGACGCGATCCTCATCGCCACCGGCGGCCGGCCCAAGCCTCCGCCGTGGCCCGGCGTGGCCGACGTCACGGCGTGCCTGGGATTCCAGACCCTCGACGACACGGACGCCATCATCGAGAAGGCGGATCAATCTCAGCGCGTCCTCGTGATGGGCGGGAGCTTCATCGGCTACGAGCTCGCCGAGGGCGTGAGCTTTCGCAAGAAGGCGAACGTCACCTGGATCATGCGCGGGCCCTGGTTCCTGCGCTACGTCCTCGACGAGGAAGGCGGGCAGCTGTGCCGCCAGCTCGGCGAGGAGCAGGGCGTGCAGTTCATCACGTCCGATGAGGTGCAGAAGTTCAGCCGCCACAACGGGCGGTTCCAGGCCGAAACCGTGAACGGGCACAAGGTGGACTTCGACCTTCTGACCTACGGCGTCGGCCTCGATTACTACACCGAGCCCGTCCGCGACGAGGTCGAGCTGAAGAGCGGGATCGTCACCGACGCCAAGCTGCGCACCTCGGCGCCGGACGCATACGCGGCCGGGGACGTCGCCGTGTTCTACGACCTGATGGTGGAGCGGCACAACCAGATGGGCACGTGGGACAACGCCGAGGCCCACGGCAAGGTTGCTGCCCGCAACATGGCCGGCGCCGATGAGGACTTCTTCGACGTGCCCACCTACACGACCACGATGTTCGGATCGACGCTCGCGGTGATGGGCGTGACGCCCGACGTGCAGCCCGGCCTCGAGTCGGTGCGCACGTACAGCTTCGAGGAAAAGTTCTACCGCAAGCTTTTTTTCAAGGACGATCGATTGGTCGGCGGGATCATGATCGGGCCGCCCAAGGGCAGGAAAAAGCTGATCGAGATCATGCGGTCCCGCCAGAAGATCGAGCGCCCGAAGCAGGAGCTGCTGGACCCCGCCAACCTCAAGGAGTAAGTCGCTGGCGCCTGAGTATCAATTCCTGACGCGATGGCGCGTTAGCGCCACGCCGCACGAGGTCGCGGAGATTCTCGCGGACGCGGTTTCGCTGGCGCGGTGGTGGCCGTCGGTCTACCTCGATGTGAAGGAGCTTTCCCCAGGCGACCCCAACACCCACGTCGGACGCGTCATCGATCTCTACACGAAGGGATGGCTTCCCTACACGCTCCGGTGGAGGTTCACGGTGACCAGATCGGACCCGCCGCGGGGATTCAGCCTCCGCGCCGAAGGCGACTTCGAGGGCACGGGTGTCTGGACCATCACCCAGGACGATGACCACACCGAGGCCACGTACGACTGGCGCATATCCGCCAACAAGCCGCTGCTCCGCTACGGAAGCTTCGTGATGCGGCCGATCTTCGGCGCCAACCACCGGTGGGCGATGGCGCGCGGCCTCGAGAGCCTGCAGCTGGAGCTTCGCCGTCGCCGCGGTGAGAAAGTGGGAGCGCCGCCGGGACCGACTTTCGTGCGCCGCTAGTTCGGAACTCGCGTATCGTTTGCTTCAGACAAATGGTATTCGCTTACAGCGAAACCACCCAGGTCATCCGCCAGGCGCTGGGCTCGGTGCTCCGGGGCCGGCGCGAGGCTGCCCGGCGGACCCTCAGCGAGGTCGCTGCGGAAGCCGGCCTCTCACCCGCGCACCTGTCCGAGGTGGAGCGAGGGCGGAAGGAGATGTCGACCGAACGCCTGGTCGCGGTCGCCCACGCGCTCGGCATCCGACCGGCAGAGATCTACTCCGACCTGGCCAGGCTGCTCGGCGCCGAGGCCGACCGGCGGACATGGCCGGACGACCCGCCCGTCAAGCTGCGCCTGGCCACCGCCGCGCTGCCGCTCGAGGCGCTGCGCAGCGTCGCCGACTTCAGCGCCTACCTGGCGATGGCAAACCCACCGCCCAAACCCAAAGACCCCATCGGCTTTTTGCGCAGGAGGTAGTCCAGTGCATCTCATACCTACCGTGATCACCAACGATGGACGCGGCGAACGGGCTTACGACATCTATTCGCGTCTC
Source organism: Candidatus Acidiferrum sp. (assembly GCA_035511715.1). Lineage (GTDB taxonomy): Bacteria > Chloroflexota > Dormibacteria > Dormibacterales > Dormibacteraceae > 40CM-4-65-16. The sequence goes on from DATKFA010000429.1 coordinate 3,493, forward strand.
CTCCGGGACGGCGTCATCTTCGTGCGCGGCGTCATCGACGACGACATGGCGAGCACCGTGACCGCGCAGCTCCTGTTCCTGGAGAACGAGGCTCCCGAGCAGGACATCCAGATCTACATCAACAGCCCGGGCGGATCGCTCACCGCGGCGCTGTCGATATACGACGCGATGCAGTACGTCGGTCCCAAGGTCGCCACGCTATGCACGGGTCTCGCCGCGAGCGGCGCGTCGATCCTTCTTGCGGGCGGCGACCCGGGCATGCGCATGTCCCTGCCCCACGCCCAGATCCTCATCCACCAGCCGTTCACCCAGGGCATCCAGGGCCAGGCGACGGACATCCAGATCCACGCCCAGGAGATCCTTCGCCAGCGCGAGCAGGTCGCGCGCATCTACGCCAAGCACTGCAAGCGGCAGATCGAGGACGTGGAACGCGCGATGGAACGCGACTTCTTCATGACGCCGGAACAGGCGAAGGACTGGGGCCTCATCGACCTCATCGTCGAGAAGAATCCGCACATGGTGACTGCAGCCGCCGCGACCAAGTGAGGGTGATCGCCTATTGAAAGTTGTTGTTTTGGGCGGCACGCGCTTCATCGGCCGCGCGACCGTCGAGGAGCTGGCGGCGGCAGGGCACGAGCTGCTGCTCGTCCATCGCGGCCAGCTCGAGCCCGACGACGTCCCGCGGGTTCCCCACCTGCACTGCGAGCGGGCCGAGCTGGCTGCACACCGCCCAGAGCTCGAAGCGTTCGGGGCCGACGCAGTCATCGATTTCTTCGCCCTGACCCGCGGGGACGCGGAGGGTGCGCTGGAAGCGATCCCGAATGCGGATCGACGGATTGTCATCTCGAGCATGGACGTCTACCGCGCCTTCGGCTCCGTGCTTGTCGAGCGCGAGACCGACCCCGTGCCGATCACCGAGGAGTCCCCGGTGCGGTCCGACCGATATCCCTATCGCGGAAAGCTCGCCGGACGCGAGGACTACGACAAGCTCGACGTCGAAGACGTTTATCTTCCGCGGGGGGCGCTTTCGGTCCGGCTCCCGATGGTCTACGGCGAGCGCGACTATCAGCGGCGCGAGGAGTTCATCCTGCGCCGTGTCCGCGCCGGACGGAGGCAGATCCCGTTCGGCGCCGGCTCCTGGCTCACCTGCCGCGGCTACGTCCGCGACATCGCGCGCGCGATACGCCTTGCGCTGGACAACCCGTCGGTAACGGGGGTGCTCAACCTGTGCGAAGACAGGAGCTACTCGATGCGGCTGTGGGCGCGGATGATCCTCGAGGCGGCGGGGTCGGACGCCGAGCTCGTGCGGGTGCCGGATGACACCCTGCCTGAAGACCTCCAGGAGACCGGCAACCTGGCGCAGCACGTCGCCGCCAGCGCCCAGAAAGCGCGACGGGTCCTCGGATGGACGACGTCCGACCCCACCGAGAGTCTTGGCACCAGCGTGCGCTGGCACCTCGAACATCCGCCGACAAACGCCAGCGAGGACTTCGCGGCGGACGACCGAGCTCTAGGGTCGGTCTAGCGTCCGTCTAGAGTTCTTTCCAGAGTGGGAAGGCAGTACCGGCCGTTTGATCCGTTCGAGCGGCGCGGGCCGTTCGAAGCCGGCCGGGAGATCCGCGTGCCCCAGATCCCGCGCCGGTTCTGGGGCGGCGTGGCGCTGTTCGGGCTCGCGGTCCTGATCTTCATCGCGGCGAGCCCGATCGTCGGCTTCATCACCGAGCTGCAGTGGTACGACGCGCTGGGCTACCGCGACGTCTACACCACGCGGCTGACGCTGGAGTGGACGCTCGGCCTCGGCTCCTTCATCCTCGCGTTCGCCTACCTCGCGGTGAACGTGGCGATCGCGCTGCGGTCGCGCACCGGCGCCGCTCTTCGCGCGGTCGGAATCCGCCGCTCGATCTTCCGCGGGCCGGCGGGCTGGATCAGCCTCGGCGCGTCCGCAGTGATCTCGCTGATCCTGGCGGGGGGCGCTTTCGGGCAGTGGCAGGCACTCGCGCTGTTCCTGCACGCAACGCCGACGGGCACGACCGACCCCGTTCTCGGCCAGGACATCTCCTTTTACCTGCTGACGCTGCCGTTCCTACACGCCGCGACCAACTGGTCGCTCGGGCTCGCCTTCATGACGGTGCTTCTGATCGCCGCCCTCTACGCGTGGCGGGGAGACAGCTTCGACTTCAGGCCGACGCCGCAGGCCCTAGCCCACGTGTCGGTTCTGATCGCCTTGTTTGGAGTGTCGCTGGCGGTGGCGACCTGGCTGGGTCGCTATGACCTCCTTTACTCGCACAACAGCAGCGTCGTGTGGGGCGCGGCCTACACGGACGTCAACGCACGGCTGCCGCT
>DATKFA010000430.1:0-4595 GCA_035511715.1 Candidatus Acidiferrum sp.
GCGGCGTGATAGCGGACCGGGATCTCGGGGTCGAGCGGCAACCCCTGATAAGCGCTGATGGGAAAGACGAGCAGGCCCGAGGCCCCGAGCGACTTGATTTCGCGCGCGAGCGCCACCGCCTGCGCTGTGAACTGCGCGCCCAACCCAGCGACGACCGGCACGCGATCCCCGACCTCGTCAAGCACAACCTCGAGCACGCGCAGCCGCTCTTTCGGCCACAGATGCGGGCCCTCGCCGGTGTCCACGTTGATGGCCAGAGCGTGCGGTCGGGCGGCGGCCACGTAGCGGATGTAGCGACGCAGGCCCTGCTCGTCTATCTCTGCCTCGGCGGTCATCGGCAAAATGGTGGCCGGGATCAATCCGCGAAGGTCCAGCTTCATCGCTCCTCCCTTGAGCCGGATGGAACGGCCGAGGGCGCCGGCCGGCCTTCAAAGAGGTCGCGGCCCGCGACAAGGGCGCGGATTTTGGCGTCGGCGATCGACCGCGCGAGCATCCAGAAGCCGCAATCGGGATGAACGTAGGCGATTCGATCCGGCCCACCGAGCAGACGGGCCGCCAGCTGGATGCGATCGGCGACCTCCGAAGGCTTCTCCACAACCGTGGTCTTGATGTCGATCACTCCGATGCCCAGCTTCAGCCGCGGGTTGATGTCGCGAAGCATCTCCAGGTCGCCATAACCCGGGCGGGCGAGCTCGAGCACGACGTGGTCGGCATGCAGCAAGTCGAAGAACCTGGCCAGCTGGCCCCAGTTCCCGGACTGGATCCTCTGGCCGCCGTAGTTCCCGAAGCACAGGTGGACGGCCGGTTTCCGCCTGACCGCGTCGAGCACGCGGTTGATGGCGGAAGCTGCGAGCTCGGCGTCCTGGGGGCGGCCCGGCAGGTTCGCCTCGTCCACCTGCACCACCGCCGCGTCAACCCCACGCACCGCTTCAGCCAGCACGTCGGCCAGGGCGAGGGTCAACGCGCCGAGGTCGTGGTAGTGAGTGTCGAGCAGCATGCGCGCGAGCATGTACGGGCTCGTGACCGTGAACTTCACGGGGTGCTTGCTGAGAGCTGCCACCCGCTGGTAGGCCCCGGCGAGATCGAGAGTCCCTTCGCCGAGGGGACCGTCGACCACGCCGGCCGGTCGGCGGCGAAATCCGAGGTGCTCCTGAGAATGAAACAGCTCGACGTCCTTGCGCCGGATCTCGGAGCGGACCCCCTCCATCGGACGCACGAAGTACTCGATCATGCCGTTGGTCTCCGGGTGGTTTGGATCGAAGCGGTAGAGCTCGCCGTCCACCACCAGGTCGATCCCCGCCAGCTCCTGCGTGTGGAGGACGACCGCGGTGGCGTCGACGAGAGCCTGCTCGCTCGGATGCGCGATCAGCCACTGGGGCACCGGATAGCTGCCGACCAACGTGGTCTCGATGTGGGCGGCGCTCATGGACGCTGCACGTACTGGATCAGAATGCCGTCCGGGCGACCAGGATCGACAAAGCCGACAATCGTGCCCCGGCTTCCCGGCCGGGGAGCCTGGTCGACCAGCTTCAGCCCGTTGCGCGTGGCCTCGGCGAGCGCGGCGCCGACGTCATCCACCCTCAACGCCAGGTGGTGCACGCCCTCGCCATGCGAGGCGAGAAAGGCGCCCATCGCGGAGCCCTCGTCGACTGGCTCGAGCACCTCCAGCTGCGTCGAGCCTTCGCCGAAGAAAGCTATGCGCAGTCCCGGAAATGCCTCCTCGCCGCAGAACGCGAGGCCGAGATTTGTCTCGAAGTGGGGTCGTGCGGCGTCGAGCGAGCGCACCACCCATCCGACGTGGTCGACGACGGCCACCTCAGCGGATCCCCCTGATGGCACGCCGGCGGATCACGATTGACAGCCAGTGACGGCCACGGCCATAGTATGCCCGATGGCCACGGAAATCCTTTTCCATCGGCTTCGGGGCTAGCGTAATTGGGGGAGGCGCTGAAGGGCAAGGTGGCCGTCATCACGGGCGGCAACCGTGGCATCGGCCGCGCGATCGCGATGGCGATGGCAAAAGAAGGCGCGTCGATTGCAATCTCCGCTCGGGATCAGGAGACGCTCGCTCCGTCGGCGCACGAACTGAAAAGACTGGGCGTCGAGACGATGACCGTCAGGTGCGATGTCCGTGACCCGAATTCGACCGACGCGATGTCCGCAGAGGTTCTCGAGCGTTTCGGCCGGGTCGATGTCGTCGTCGCCAACGCGGGCATCGCGGGCGCGATCAAGCCGATGCACGAAATCACCTACGACGAATGGCGAGATTGTTTGACCACCGACCTCGACGGCGTGTACCTGACCTTCCGCCGTTTCATTTCCCGCATGATCGAGGAGAAGCGGGGCGGCAGCCTGATCGCGCTGTCTTCGATGACCGGCAAACGGCCACTGCCCGAGCGGACGCCATACTGCGCCGCCAAGATGGGCGTGATCGGCCTGGTCCGCAGCCTTGCTCTCGAGCTGGGCCCGCAGAACATCCGCGTCAACAGTGTGTGCCCGGGAGCCGTCGCCGGCGAGAGGCTCGACCGGATAGTCCACCAGCTCGCGCAGTCGCGCTCGATTCCGGACTCCGAGGCGATGAAGGTGTTTAGCGAGCCGGCCGCCTTGAAGCGGCCAACGCAGGCCGAAGAGGTCGCCGCAGCATGCGTGTTCCTCGCCAGCGATGCAAGCTCGGCAATCACTGGCGAGGACCTGAACGTGTCCGCCGGCCTGGTGATGTACTGAGCGACAGCGATGGCTGAGCCGCGGGCGCAGGTGAAGCGAAGGCGCCCCGCCATCCTGTCTGACGTGGCGCGGCGCGCCGCCGTCTCCCTGACCACCGCCTCGCGAGCGCTGGACCCGGCAAGCGACCATCCGGTCAGCGAGCGGACCCGCGCCCGCGTGCGGGCCGCGGCGACGGACCTGGTCTACCGTCCCAACCCGATGGCTCGCGCGCTGCGCACGCGCCGCGTGCCGACGATAGCGATCGTGGTCCACGACGTCAGTGATCCGTACTTCGGCGAGATCGTGCGCGGCGCCACGGCGGCCGCCTCGACGCTGGGCTTCCTGACCGTGGTTTGCAGCAGCGACCGGGATCCGGCGACCGAGCTTCGCTACGTCGAGATGCTCTGCCAGAGCCGGGTCTCGGGGGTCATCTTCGCCGGCGGTGGTCTCGACGAGCCCCACTACCGCGACCGGATGAGGGGATTCGCTCGCAGCATCGAGCATTACGGCGGGGCGATCGTGGCCCTGGCGCCGCGCTCAGAGCGCTGGCCGGCGGAGGTCGCGGACAACCGCGGGGGCGCCCGCCTCGCCACCGAGCACCTGCTGTCGCTCGGCCACAAGCGCATCGTGATGATCAGCGGGCCGTCTACGCTGCACACCAGCCAGGAACGGGAAGCGGGCCACGTCGAGGCGATGCGAGCGGCTGGAGAGAAGCAGCTGATCGTGCGAGCCGACTTCACGATGGCGGGCGGCGGTGCCTCCATCGCGAGTCTGCTGGGGGGCCGCGCGCCAACGGCGGTGTTCGTGGCAAGCGACACCATGGCCCTCGGCGTGCTGTCGGAGCTGGCGCGCCGAAACGTGGATGTGCCACACGACATGTCGGTGATCGGGTTCGACGACATCCCCGGACTGGAGTTCATCCACCCGAGACTCACGACCATTCGAGTGCCGATGGCCGAGCTCGGCGTGGCGGGGGTCGAGCGGCTGATGCGTAAGCTCGATGGTGACCCCGGCAGCACGGCGACCACGTTGCATGAAGTGCAGCTGATCGTGCGCGAGAGCACAGGTCTGTGCCGAGATCAGCTGGTCAACGCCACGCCCGCGCGGCAAAGGAGGGCGTGATCGCGTACGACAGGAAGCAGGGGCAGCATGAGGTCGCCCAGTCCGGCCGCCCCGACTACCGGCTGGTCGTGGGTCGGGCCGAGGTCCCGGTAGGCGCGCCGCGAAGCTTCGTCGTGCTCGATCCCGCTCGCGCAGCGACGCTTCGGGCGTGGACGGCGACCCTCATCCCGGCCGCGGGCCGGCGGCCGGACGCAGGAAGCGTCGGCGCTGCGGAGTACATCGACGCCACAGTCCAGCTCGTTCCTTCGCTGCGCCCGGCCCTCATCCACGCCATCGACAACCTCGAGCGCAGGGCGGTGGACGCGGCCGGACGGTCCTTCGTCGATTGTGTGCCGGAGGACCGAGAGAGCATCCTCCGCCAGTTCCAGGCCGCCGACGACACCGACGCTTTCAACATGATCAACGACTTCACCTATGAGGCCTACTACGGCCACCCTGAGGTGCTCGCGGCGATCGAGGCCGACACCGGCTGGAGGGGTACCGGACCCATGAATGGCCGGCCGATGCCGCCGTTCGACGTCTCGCGGCTCACCCGGGTGCGATCGCTGCCGCCGCGGTATCGCACCGCCGAGAACGAGAAGGAGACTGCGCGATGAGCCGCGAGGCAGCCGCAGACGTGCTCGTCATCGGCTCCGGCCCAGCCGGTGCCGCCATCAGCAAGAGCCTGTCGGAGAAGGGAGCCAGGGTCGTGTGCCTCGAACAGGGCGACTGGATTGACCGCTCGCGCCTGCCCAAGGCACATGTCGATTGGGAGGTCCGGGGTCGTCGTT
>DATKFA010000431.1:0-5878 GCA_035511715.1 Candidatus Acidiferrum sp.
CGGGTTCAGCGACGAGAACGGGTCCTGGAACACCATCTGGACCTGGCGCGCATATGAGCGCGGCCGTCCTGGAGGCACCGGCTTGCCGTCCAGGAGGACGGTGCCCTTGTCGGGCTTGATGATCTCGGCCAGGATCCGCGCGACCGTGGTCTTCCCCGCGCCGCTCTCGCCGACGAACGCGGTCACCTTACGGGCCTCGAGGCTGACCGAGACGTTGTCGACCGCGTGCACAGCCGCCTTGCGGGCGAACGGTCCGCGGCCCTGCTTGACCCAGAAGTACTTGGTCAGGTTGCGGCCCTCGAGAACGGGTGCGGTCGAGCTCACTGAGGTCCCACCTGCTGCATCAATCGGTCCCGGAAGACTTCCTCCGGCTCGGGGAGCGAGAGCTCGGGCGGTGCGGTCGCGCCGTCGCGGTGCAGCCAGCACGCGACCTCGCGGTTGCGCCCGGGAATGGATGCGAGGACCGGCACCTCCTGCTTGCAGCGGTCGAGAGCCCACCGGCAGCGAGGGTGGAAAGCGCATCCCGAGGGGAGATCCCGCAGGTCGGGAGGTGACCCGGGGATCCCCTCCATCGGGACGCGCTTGCCATGCATGGGCGGGAAGCAGTGCAGCAGCCCATGCGTGTACGGAAGCCGGGGCGAGCGAAACAGAGCATTGGCCGGCGCCCGCTCCATCAAGCGGCCGGCGTACATGACCGCGATGTCGTCCGCCAGCTCGACGAGCAAAGAGAGGTCGTGGGTGATGAACAGCGCTGCGAACCCGAGCCGGTCGCGCAGCCCCATCAGCTCTTCGAGGATCTCGCGCTGGGTGACGACGTCGAGCGCGGTCGTGGGTTCGTCGAGGATCATCACCTGCGGCTCCAGCGCCAGCGCCATCGCGATCATCGACCGCTGCCGCATGCCGCCCGACAGCTCGTGCGGGTAGCTGCGGAGCCGGTCTCCGTTCATGCCGACCATGTCCAGCAGCTCGACCGCTCGTGAATGCCGCTCGTCGCGACTCAGGTGCGGCCGGTGCGCGCGCAGCATGTCGTCGAACTGCGCTCCGATCGTGATGACAGGGTTGAGCGCGTTGAGCGAGCTCTGCAGAACGACGGCGATCTCCGACCAGCGCACCTGGCGCATCTGGTGCGGACCCGCGGCGACGAGGTCGATCGTGCCCTTCGGGCCGTCACCCGTGAACGGCTTCGAGTGGAACAGCACCTGGCCGCTGGTGATGACCGCCGGCGCGCGGAGAAGCCGGGTGGCGGCGAGCGCGAGCGTGGTCTTGCCGCTGCCGCTCTCCCCCGCCAGGCCGAGCACGCGCCCGCGGCGCAGCACCAGGTTGCAGTCGGACACCGCGTGGACTGCCTCGGCGCCGAAGCCGTAGTCGACCGAGAGCCCTCGGATCTCGAGCACCGCGTCCGGCGTGCTCGGCGAGCTGCCGGCGGCGGCGCCGACGGCCTTGCGCATCACCGGCGTCAAGCCCAGCGTCGTGCTCACATGCGCGCCCGCTTTGCGCGCGGCTTTCGCGGACAGGCCCGAGGTGCGCAGCCGGGGGTTGATGAACTCGTCGATGCCGAAGTTCACGAGCGCGAGGCCCGTCCCGAGAAGCGCGACGCAGATGCCCGGCGGCGCCCACCACCACCACCAGCCTCCGCGGACCGCGTTGTTGGCAAAACCTTCGCGCAGCATCTCGCCCCAGTTCCAGAGCCCCGCCGGTGACCCGGTCGGGGAGCCGGCCAGGCCGAGGAAGGAGATCGCGACGTACGCGTAGATGCCGGAGAGCGTGGTGAAGAGAAAGGACGCGGCCACGATCGGGACGAGGTTGGGGAGGATCTCGACGCCGATGATCCGCAGCCGTCCCTCGCCCGAGACGCGTGAGGCTTCGATGAAGTCGCGGTTGCGCAAGGAAAGCGTCTGCGCTCGGAGCGTGCGTGCCGTGTACGCCCACGTCGTCACGGCGATGATCGCGGCGACGATGAGAAGGCTCGATCCGGCCGACGGGACGTAGTCGGCCAGGACGATGAGCAGCGGCAGGCCCGGGATTGCGAGCGAGACGTTGGCGATGAGCGAGAGCCCTTCGTCAGTCGGCCCGCCGATGTAGCCCGCGGTGACGCCGAAGATGATCGAAAGGGACGTCGCGATCACCGCCGCTATGAGGCCGACGAACATCGTCGCCTGCGTCGAGGCCAGCAGCTGCGACCAGGCGTCCTGGGCGAACACGGTCGTGCCGAGCAGGTGTGCGGCGGATGGCGGCAGGGGCAGCGGGTAGTAGTTGGCAGGGAACCCGGTGCTGCCACCGGTGCCCGGCACCAGCACGTGCTGGACCCAGTTCTGCGTGTCCGTCTGGTTTGGCGAGTAGGGCTCGAAGAAGCGCCCCACAAGGGCCACCACGCTGAAGACGCCGAGGATCACCAGCCCGGCGATCACCTTGGGCGAGCGCGGCAGCCGCAGGACACGCGCGCGGCGAAGGGGCGCGGTGGTCTGCGTGATCGTCGTGCTGTTGATCGTCATGCCGCCTGCCTCGCCCGGGGATCGATCGCGACGTAGATGGCGTCGGCGATGAGGTTCGCCGCGAGCACCACCAGGGTGAGGACCACGAACACTCCCTGCACCAGCGGGTAGTCGAGCTTGCCCAGCGCGTCGTACAGGTGGAAGCCGATGCCCGGGTAGTTGAAGACGATCTCGACGAGGATCTGCCCACCGACGATCAGGCTGATCGCGATCGTGAAGTTGGCGACTACCGGGAGGAGCGCGTTGCGGACCGCGTACCAGATGACCGTTCGACCCGGAAGGCCCTTGGCCTGCGCCACGACGACGAAGTCCTCGTCCATCGTGGTGATCACCTGGTTGCGGATCGAGAGGATGAACCCCGCCATGGACGAGAGGATCACCGTCGCCGCCGGCAGGATCGCGTGGCTCACGACGCTCTGGATGTACGGGAGGTTGGGACCGGGGGTGGTCGTGTAGATGTCCCAGCCGAACAGGCTCGGAAACCACTTGAGCAGGGTTCCGGTCTGTCCGAAGATCAGGACCAGGACGATCCCCAGGAAGAAGTACGGAAGCGCCGCGAAGAAGGTCGAGAACGGGATCAGCAGGTCAGTCCATGAGCCGCGCCGCCAGGCGATCAGGGTTCCGACCACGCTGCCTCCGAGAAAGCTGAGCGTCGTCGCGATGCCGAGCAGCACGATGGTCCACGGCAGGTACGACAGGATGAGGCTGCCCACCGGTGCGTTCTCCGACCACGAGTGGCCAAGGTCGCCGTGCGCAAGGGCGCCGATGTACTGCACGTACTGGTCCCACATGCTGGTGTGGACGTTGAAGCCGAGCTGAGACGCGACGGCCGCCACGCACTTCTGGTTGCAGTCGCCGGAAGCGGACGCGCGAGCCACCGCGACCGCGACCGGGTTGCCGGGCACGACCCGCGGCAGCAGGAAGCTGACCGTGATCGCGACCCACGCCGCGACCAGATAGACACCCAGCCGGCGGGCGAGGGCCTGCATGTCTAGGCGCCGTCCTCGCCGGCCGTGCAGCCGCAGCTCTCGCGCACGATGAGCTGCACGGGAAGCACCACGTCCGCCTCGGATTTGCCGGTGCTGATCTTGGAGTAGAGGACGTCGAACGCCGTTGCGCCCAGGTCCTGCATGGGCTGCCTGACCGTGGTCAGCGGAGGATGGAGGTGACGCGCGACCGGCACGTCGTCGAACCCGGTGACCGCGACGTCCTCCGGAACGCTAAACCCGTGGCGGGCGAGCGCATACATGGCGCCCAGCGCGGTCTGATCGTTGGCGCACAGGATCGCGCGCGGCAGCTTCTTGCCGGAGTCCACAAGCGCGTTGATGACCTTCGCTCCGCCGGCTGCGCTGTAGTCGCCCTGCCAGTCGCCCGGCTCCACGCGCGCGCCATGCTTGGCGGCTTCGATCTCGATTGCCTTCGCTCGAGCGTGGTTGTCCGGGCTGTCGTTGCGGCCGGATAGATAACCGAGCGTCTTGTAACCGTGGTGGACGGCCATGTGGCGCACGAGCTCGCGCATGCCGGCCTCGTTGTCGCACCGCACGTTCATGGCCCCCCGGGTAGGCGTGCCGGCGAGCGTTACGACCGGCAGCATGGACGCGAGCCGCATGATGCTGGTCGACGAGATCATGCGGTCGTGCAGGATCAGACCGTCGGCCTTGCCTGCGACCGCCGCCACGCGCGTCGCGACGTTGCCGTCGTTGAAGCCGACCGAGCCCATCAGGACGTCGAAGCCGCGACGCCTGGCTGCGAAGTCGATGCCGCGGTAGATGACGTCGATGAACAAGAAGCTCTCGTCCTCGTGCGGAAAGGGCGTCTCGTCACCGCGGCGGAACACCACCCCGACCACCTCTTTGAGGCCGTTGCTCAGGGCGCGGGCCGCGCCGTCCGGCACGAAGCCGAGCTCGGCCACAGCCGTGAGGACGCGCTCACGGGTGGCGGCTTTGGGGCTTCCCTGCCCGTTGAGGACGCGCGAGACCGACGCGATGGAGACGCCGGCGCGGCTGGCGACGTCGTAGATCGTCAGGGGACCCTTGGGCCTTTTCGCTTCGGGCAATGACCGCCTCTCTGGCTTGAACCCGACGGGCTACCGGCTGCTGTAAGCGCTTACCGGTAAGCGCTTACGGAATTATATGAATGCCCTGAAACTTGTCAAGCGGCCAGGCAGCGCGGGGCCGATCTCACATATAAATAAGGAAGAGGGCCATGGCCAACGTCTTCAATCGCACCGGCTTCGACGCCGCCACCGCCGGGGTTGCGGATCCATCCCAGTTGATCACGCCCGCCAACCTCCAGGGCAAGACCCCGAACTTCGAGGTCTACCTCGATCCGGCCCTGGGCGCGGACGGAGTCCAGGACGCGCACGGCGTGCTGGCTCAGTGCGAGTCCGACTACGCCACCGTCGCCGGCTACTTCGGCGGGATCGCGGCCGGGCCGTTTCGCGTGGTCCTTTTCGCCAACCCCGGTGGCGCCTACCACTTCGGCTGCGGTGCGACCGACCTCTTCTGCCATGCGCGGACGGCACCGGCCGACGGCGACCTGTCCGAGTTCCTCAACATTGCCGAGTTCGTCGAGGTCTTCGAGGCCGTGCAGGCGGGCGGATGGGACTGCGGCAAGAGCAACGGGGAGGGGCTGTCGCGGGTCCTCGCCACGGACGCCTACCCCCGCGAGCTCGACGGCTTTGCGACCGCGGGCGCGTGGCTCGATTCGGCGCGGCAGGACTTCGTCGACCACACCCTGGCCAGCGACACCAACTCCGCGGCCAACGGCTGCTCCGTCCTCTTCCTGAACTGGCTCCGCTTTCAGCTCAAGTATTCGTGGGCGCAGATCGTGGGCGCCGCGGCGCCGACGCTCGGCGAGACCTACACCAGGCTCAGCGGCAAGAAGGACGGCTTGAAGCAGTTCGAGGCGCTGATAAACGCGCACTTCCCGAAGGGTCGGCCCTCCGGGCTCACAACGGACAACCCCTTCCCTATCTGAACCCGTCGGTCGCCCTGACTATCTCGCCGCCGATCCGCTCTCCGGCCGCGTGACAGAACCTACTTACTGAAGGTGGGTTAAGCGGTTCTAAGTAAGTGGCAGCCGGTTGGACGCAATCCGCTTAAGAGTTGGCGAGCGACGAGCCTTACTGGGGGACAGCGATCTCCCGGTGAGCCTCGTCGCGAAGCGGAGCGATCTCGACTTCCTGGTGCACGTACTTGCCGCCGCGCAGCGCCGAGGCGAGCGCGGCCACCAGGCTCGCCGCAATCGAGAAACCGAGCACGAGCACGAGGCCGTGCTGGAACGGGCCCGAGATCAGCGACGGGAAGAAGGTGCGGCTGGTCAGCCGCGCCGCGTCGGCAGGAGGCAGCTGTGCCAGCACCGGGCCGAGCAACGCGCCGAGCGGG
>DATKFA010000432.1:0-3363 GCA_035511715.1 Candidatus Acidiferrum sp.
CAAACGCGGCCAGCAGCGTCGCTATCGCGAATCTCTTCATCGCAGCACGCCGCGGCCCTGGATCAGGCGGATCACAACCGTCGCGACGGCCAGGACCAAAAGGATATGGATGAAGCCACCCAGCGTGTAGGAGGTGACCAACCCGAGCCCCCAAAGCACAAACAAGATCACGGCGACTGTCCAAAGCATGGTGTGCCTTTCTGTTCGGTAGACGGGCGACGACACAGCACCTTTCGGACCAGCGCGCGAACACAAGCAGGTCCGGGCCCTTGCGCCGAGGGAATCCATCATTATGAATGGGTACGTCATTCAATTCGAAGGATAGGTGCGTCGATGCGCGCGGACGATCTGGACCACAAGGAGCTGCTGGAGCTGGACCCGGAGGGGGGCGTGATTCGCTTCGCCGGGCAGCGCGCGCTGCTGCTCGACGCGGTGGCGATGGGACTTCTGCGCAAGTACCTGGTCGAGAACTTCGGCCTCACCGCCGCCCGCACCGTGCTCACCCAGTTCGGGTTCGCGCACGGCTGGCGCATGGCCGAGGCGATGCAGGTGGAGTTCAACTGGAACACCGCGGACGACTGGCAGCGGGCGGGCACCCGCATCCACGCGCTCGAAGGCCTGTTTCGCGTCGAGGCGGGAGGCCAGGGGCCGCTGTCCAAGGAAGGGGTGACGCTGCTGGCGTCGTACGAGGCGGAGCAGCACCTCCTGCACTTCGGTCGCTCGGACGTGCCGGTGTGCTGGACCATCTGCGGGCTGACGAGCGGCTACGTCAGTCGCAGCTCGGGCAAGGAGGTCTACGTCCTCGAAGATCGCTGCGTGGGCAAGGGGGACGCCGCCTGTCACCTGATCGGACGCACGCGCCAGGACTGGGGTGACGAGCGCGCCGAGGAGCTGCGCTTCTTCGAGGCGAAGCGCCTCAAGGAGCATCTCGACGTCTCGCTGGACCGGGTGACCGAGACCCTGAAGGCCGCCGAGCGCAAGCTGCACCAGCACCGCCGGGCGCTGGTGCGCGTGGCGCGCGGCGTGGACGAGCCGCTCGGGATCGTCGCCCTCAGCTCCGCGATGCGGAAGGTCGTGGACCTGGCGCGCCGGGTGGCCAAGGTCGATTCGACCGTCCTCATCACGGGCGAAAGCGGCGCGGGCAAGGAGCGGATCGCGCGGCTGGTCCACGACGAGTCGACGCGCGCCGCGGGAGCGTTCATCGCCGTCAACTGCGGCGCAATCACCGAGACGTTGCTGGAGAGCGAGCTGTTCGGACACGCCCGGGGCGCGTTCACGGGCGCGACCGGCGACCGGCCGGGCCTGTTCGAGGCGGCAAACGGCGGCACGCTGCTGCTCGACGAGGTCGGCGAGGTCTCTCCGGGTATGCAGGTCAAGCTGCTGCGGGCGCTGCAAGAGCGGGAGATCCGGCGGGTCGGCGAGAACAAGAACCGCCGGGTCGACGTGCGCATCCTGGCCGCCACCAACCGCGATCTCGCCCACGGCGTCGCGGGGGGAGCCTTCCGCCAGGACCTCTACTACCGGCTCAAGGTCATCGAGCTGCATGTCCCGCCGCTGCGCGAGCGGCGGGACGACGTGCTGCCGCTGGCGCGGGTGCTGCTCGCGGACGCGGCGCTGCGCATGAAGCGCAAGATCTCCGGCCTGGCCCCGGGCGCCGCCGATCAGCTGCTGCGTTACGAGTGGCCCGGGAACGTGCGCGAGCTCGAGAACGCGATGGAGCGCGCCGTCGCGCTGGCGCGGGGAAGTCGCGTCGAGCTCGAGGATCTGCCCGAGGAGATCCGCCACGCGTTCGCGATACCCGTGGCCACCCGGGGGGCGGTGCGGCCGCTCGAGCAGGTCGAGAAGGAGTACATCCTCGCGGCGCTCGAGGTGAACGGCAGCAACCAGACGCACACCGCCGCGCAGCTCCGGATCGGCGCGGCGACGCTGTATCGCAAGCTCAAGAGCTATGGCCTCATCGGCCGCAAGCGCGCGGTCGGCAAATCCCGTTAGTCCATACCCCGCGCTGATGGTCCGCGGGCGTCCTCATTCAAACTGAATGGGTCGCGCCTCGATCTTGATTGAGTCCTCCAGTCACGGAGAGGGCAGACGGCGGCAAGCGCGCGAACTCAGGGCCACGACAGAGCTGGCCCGGAAGGTGCTTTAGGGTCCGGCCATGATCGGGACGACGACATTTTCGGCGCTTTGAGGGGTCTGGTTGATGAAGCGACTCGATGAACAGGCGGACGGCTCCACGGAGGATGGGCTCATCCTCGACGGCGTGGATGAATCGCGTCCGCCCGTCGTCCCCCGCGCGCCGGCCTTCCCGATCGTCGGGGTCGGCGCCTCGGCGGGAGGGCTCGACGCGTTCACCCAGCTGCTCAAGCACCTTCCCGCCGACAGCGGGATGGCCTTCGTCCTCATCCAGCACCTCGATCCCACTCACGCGAGTTTCCTGCGCGACGCCCTGGCCAAGGCCACGACCATGACGGTCAGCCAGGCCGAGGACGGTACCGCCGTGCAACCGAACCACGTCTACGTCATTCCGCCTGACGCGGACATCTCGATACGCGGGGGCATGCTGACGCTCGCGTCGAGGGCGCTGGACGCTCGAAGGTCGCACCTGTCGGTCGATGGGTTTCTCCGCTCGCTCGCCGCGGATCGCGGCAGCCACGCGATCGGCGTCGTGCTGTCAGGAAACGCGTCGGACGGCACCGAGGGCCTCAGGGCCATCAAGGCCGAGAACGGCATCACCCTGGCGCAGGATCCCGAATCGGCGCGATACGGAGAGATGCCGCGCAACGCGGTCAATGCCGGCGTCGTCGACTACGCGCTGCCGATCCCCGACCTCGCCCGAGAGCTGGTGCGCCTGAGCCGGCACCCCTACGTGGCCGCCGCTGACGTTCCACCCGCGGCCGGCGACGCCGACGTCCACGATCAGATCCTGATGGTGGTGCGCAACGCTTTCGGCGTCGACTTCACCGAGTACAAGCTGTCGACCCTGCAGCGTCGGCTGGCCCGCAGGATGGCGGTCCGCCGCGCGCAGGACGCGCAGAGCTATCTGGCCCTCCTGCAGGGCGATCCGAACGAGGTTCGCGCGCTGTATGAGGACATCCTCATTCACGTCACTTCGTTCTTCAGGGATCAGGCGGTGTTCGACGCGCTCGAATCGCAGATCCTGCCCGCCATGCTGAAGGACAAGCCGGAGGGAGCGCCGATTCGAATCTGGGTGGCCGGGTGCTCCACCGGGGAAGAGGTCTACTCGATCGCCATCTCGGTGCTCGAGGTCCTGGGAAATTCGTCGCGCCCCATCCAGATCTTTGGGTCCGACCTGAGCGAGCCGATCATCGCCAGGGCACGGGCGGGGCTTTACCCCGACGCCGC
>DATKFA010000433.1:0-3580 GCA_035511715.1 Candidatus Acidiferrum sp.
TCCGCTCGCGGTCCAGAATGCGTACCGCGAGCGCTACCGCGCGATCCGCCCCGGATGGTCTTCGAGCGGGGACCAGCTCGAGGCGATCGTGCGCAGCCACGTCACTGCGTCAAGTCGCGTGCTCGACCTGGGATGCGGCAGGGGCGGCGTGGTCGAGCTGCTCTGGCGGGACGTCAAGCTGGCGGCTGGGCTGGATCCTGACGTGCCCTCGCTCAGCGAACACCGAGCGCCGGGAATGCCGACGGTCCGCGGCGTCGGTGAGCACCTCCCGTTTGCAAAGGAAACATTCGACCTGGTCGTGTGCGTGTGGGTGCTCGAACATCTCCAAGACCCCGCGCAGGCGCTGAGCGAGGTAGGTCGGGTGCTGCGCAGCGGCGGCCACTTCATCTTCGTCACGCCGAACGTGCGCAATCCCATGATGCTCGCCAACCGCATCGGCAAGGCGCTGCCTTCGCTGCAGCGGCGCCTCGTCCCGCGCGTCTACGGGCGCGTCGAGGCGGACACGTTTCCGGTGCAGTACCGCGCCAACACGGCCTCAGCTATCCGCTCGCTCGCACGTGACGCCGGCCTGGACGTCTTCGACCTGCGGATCGTCCCCGACCCGACATATCTCGCGGTCAACAGCTTGATGTTTCGAGCGTCGGTGATTTCGGAGCGGGTCATGCCCAAGGGCTGGGGCGTGCACCTGCTCGGGGACCTGATCAAGCCCTAACGCCTAACTGTCTTCCCCGCTCTGCGGGGAAGTACCCGGCGAAGCCGGGGATGGGGCCCCTCCGGCGCCTGCGGCGCCACCTCCCCACGAGTGGGGAGGACTACCCCTCCGGCGCCCGCGGCACCACCTCCCCAGAAGTGGAGAGGACTGGAGTCAGTCAGGCCCTAGCAGGTACCCCATGCGCCGCGGCGTGCGCGCCAGCTGCGAGACGAAAAACCCAGGTTCGCGCCCCTGCTCCTCGGCCGTCTCTTTGGCGATCATCGCCCGGCGCACCACCGCGGCTCCCATCGATCGAAAGGGCTCGGGTGGAAACGCCCGCGGCCTCGCGTTGACCATCGGCAAACGCACGGCGTCGGTATCGGCGCCCGTGACCAGGTCGGCGATCACCTGGCCTGCGAGGTGCGTCGGGGCGACGCCGTTGCCGGTGTAGCCCGCAGCCGAGTACACGTTGCGATCGCCCACCCGGCCGAAGGTGGGGAGGTGGGTCGGCGAGACGTCGATCGGCCCGCCCCACGCGTCTTCGATGGGCACGTCCGCGAAGGATGGAAACATCAGACGAAAGCCTTCAGCAGTCTCGGTCACCGCACGCGAGTCGTGCGTGAACATGTCGTCGATCGTGCGCCTCGCACGGCCGCCGCCTCCGCCGAAGGCGATGCGGCCGTCGCGGGTCGTGCGGAAGTAGCGCAGCGACGTTCGAAAGTCGCTGATGAGCTCCCCACCGGTCCATCCGATGGCCTCGATGCGGTCGGGCGCCGGCGCCGTCAGCACGATGTAGCTGCTCCACGCCACGAGGCGACGGTTGAGCTGCGGCCAGCCGACGCCCCACGCGTTGACCGCGAGCACGGAGTGTTTCGCCTGCACGGTCCCCAGCGCGGTCACCGCGGCCGTGCCATCGAGGCGCGTGACACGGGTGTTCTCATGAATCGTCACGCCGCGCCCGAGCACGACGCGCCGAAGACCTCGCACGAGCCGCCCCGGCTGTACCGACGCGCCATCGCGCATGAAGGCACCGCCGCGAAACGCAGGCGAAGTGCACCGCGCCTTTACCTCGGCCGCGGTCAGCTCGCGCAGCTCCTCCGGGGCGCCGACCTCGCGGGCGAGCGCGACAATCTTCTCGCACAGCTTCACGTGAGCGGCGGCGGTGATCGCGTACATGTAGCCGCCGCGCCGGTACCAGGCGTCAATCCCGTTGCCCTCGCAGAACTCACCGATCGCGGTGATGCTCGAGCCGATGGCACGGCACGCCGCCACCGCGCGCTCAGGGCCGTAGAGCGTGACCAGGCCGTGCAGCTCGTCCCACCACCCGCTCGCGAATCCGCCGTTGCGACCGCTGGGCCCGCCGCCGCATATGTCCTGCTCGAGGACGACGATGCCGAGGTTGGGATTGCGCTCGGTCAGGAAGTAGGCGGTCCACAGGCCCGTGAACCCGCCGCCGACGATGACCACGTCCGCCTTTACGTCGCCTTCGAGCGGCGGGCACGCTTGCCCGGGATCTTGTTCGAGCGCCTCGCGCAGCCACCAGCTTCGCTGCCGGCCCGGCGTCAGCGCGTTGCCGGTGAGGTTCAGCACCGCGCTAGTGTGGCGGAATGAAAATGGACGCCTACACGATCGTGGTTCTCCGCCGACCGGACAGCGCGCCGCAGCTGAGCGAGGCGGAGCTCGACGTTCTCCAGGCGGAGCACATCGCCTTCAACGGCAGGATGCGCCAGGAGGGGCACGCGCTCATAAACGGACCGTTCCTGGACCAGCCTGACCAGTCCTGGCGCGGCGTCGGCGTCTACCGGACGCCGGTGGAGGAGACCCGCCGTCTGCTGGCGGGTGATCCCCTCGGCAGGGCCGGCCGGCTTACGTACGACGTGTTCACCTGGCTCATGCCGGCGGGCACGCTCGGCGATCGTCCGGCGGCTCAAATCGACGTCGGGTAGGGCAAAATAGCCGGCCATGAGCTTCAGCACCATCCTCGAGATCCTGGCCCTGATCGCCTTCGTTCTCGCCGCGATCGGCTTCAGCTACCGAAAGACGGACCTCATCGCCATCGGTCTTGCGCTCTGGTCGCTGGCGGTCCTGATCCCGGAGCTCGGAAGCATCACCTTCAGCGCTGTCGTCCTGCTCCTGGCCTTCGTCGCCTTCGTGGCGGCCGCGATCGGGTGGAAGTACCGCAAGATCAACCTGATCGCGGTGGGTCTTGCGCTGTGGGTCCTATCGATCGTGCTGCCGGCCTTCCATATCGCTTAGCGCGCCTCAGCGAGCCCCGGCGACCCGGCCCGCGCCGCCGCCCGTCAGGCGCGCGGCCACCGCGACCGGGATGATCGTCACCAGGATCACGAATGAGACCACGACGTTGACCTCGGGGAGGAGGACGCCATGGCGGATCTGGCCGAAGATCCAGATCGGAAGCGTGCTCTGCGCGCCGGCGGTGAACGTGGTGACGATCACCTCGTCGAAGGACAGGGCGAAGGCGAGCATCGACCCCGCGACGACGGCGGTCGAGATGAGCGGCAGCGTCACGTCGCGAAACGTCTGCAAACCGTTCGCGCCGAGGTCCATCGCCGCCTCGATCAGAGAACCCTGCGTGCGGCGCAGCCGCGCGAGCACATTGTTGTAGACGACCACGATGCAGAAGGTGGTGTGGCCGACCACGATCGTGGCGAGCGACAGCGAGATGTTGTTGAAGCTGAAGAACGCGTTGAGCGCGATGCCCGTGATGATGCCGGGCAACGCCAGCGGCAGCACGAACAGAAGGCTCACGACCTCGCGACCGAAGAATCGGGCTCGGTGGATGGCGAACGCGGCGCATGAGCCCAGGACGAGCGCGATCGCGGTTGCGGCGAGGCCGGCCTGCAGTGACACGACGAGGGCATTCCTCAC
>DATKFA010000434.1:0-10534 GCA_035511715.1 Candidatus Acidiferrum sp.
TGATCCAGCGGCTGAGGTGGTCGTCTCCCGCCTTGTCGCCATGGAGAACGCGTAGTAAAGGGCGGCGGTCAGCAAGAAGCCGACGATGAACGTGATGTCCCCTATGCCCGCGATATTGTTGGGGATCGGCCCCACGTAGACACCGTAGACGTTGCCGAACAAGCCAACCGAGACGATGAGCCCGATGGCCATGGCCGCGAAACCCTGCCATCGCTGGTAGTGAGTGTCGTAGAAGATCGATTCGTCGCCGTAATCGCCCTTCCTGATCCAGTAGTCGACGAAAACCACGGCCAGCCACGTTCCGATCCAGTAGCTGATCAGCAGCAGGAAAGACTCGTACTTGCTGCCGGGTCCGACGTTAGCCTGGCCGACGAGGCCGATGACGTAGCCGAGCACGCCCGCGGCGATCGCCAGCACGGCGCGCCGCTGCCGCAGCGTCATGCCCATCTCGCGGATTCCGAGCGCCACGAGCGACATCGTGCCGCTGTAGATGTTGATGGCGTTTGCCGCCACGGCACCGATGGCGATGCAGAGCAAGGTCAGGTAGTAGACGAAGTCGGGCATCGCCTGGCGAAGCTGCACGGTCGGAATGTCGGTGGGACCCCATTTGGTTCCGGGCACACTCGCGAGCGCGGCGCCCGCGAGCTCGATGACGACGCAAGAGACGAACACGCCGGCTGCCGCCCAGAATCCGACCATGTTGCGGTCGACGGTCGGCGGCAGGTACCGGGTGTAGTCCGCCGCGTACGGATTCCAGCCGGCTGCGTAGCCGAACGTCGCGGTGAACAACAGGGTGAGCGCCCCGAAGTGCCCAACTGGCCCGGGGTTCGCGGCGACGCCGTAGTTGGCCTTGCTGAAGATGAACGCGCAGGCCACGATGAAGACGACGCCCAGAAGAGGAAGCGCCCAGCGCTCGAACACGTGGATGAAGTTGTGGCCGAGGGTGGCGATCGCCACCTGCGCGACCACGATGATGAGGAAGGTCAGCCAGAACGGAAGTGTGAGATTGGCGAGGCCGCCCAGCGCCTGGAGCGCAAAGGCGCCGCTGACGCTGTTGACGATGAACCACCCGATCGAGCCGGTGAAAGCGTTCAGGCCGGCGGGCAGGATGTTGCCGAGGAAGCCGAATGCGCCTCGGCTCTCGACCATCATTGGCACCCCGAACTTGGGGCCCCACGACGAGAGCACGAAGTGGGTCAGCGAGCCCAGAGCAGTGCCGACGATGATGGCAAGCGCGGTCTCCCAGAAGCTGAGTCCGAAGATCGCGACGCCGAGGACGCCGACGAAGACGGTGGCGAACTCCAGGTTCGGCGACAGCCAGGTCCAGAACAGATCGATCGGCTTGCCGTGACGTTCGGAGTGGCTTATGTACTCGACGCCGCCCGGCTCGACCTTGGCGACGGCCTCGCCGTACTCCCCCTCCCGAATAGGAACGTGTTTTTCGACTTCTTCGATCGTCTGCATAGGCGCTTCCCCCTACTAAAAACGCCGGCAAAAAAGTACGAGCGAAGTTTAAGGCTGGATTAGCCGGCGCGCCGAGCGACCTTCGTTTATTCGGAGCGTCTGGCTTTGGTGCGGCTCAAAACCTCGGATGGTCCCGACCATCCGGGGATTAGGATTCCTCGAATGGCGAGCGAGCTCGACCAGGTTGGGACCATCTGAATGCTCGATCTGCTGCTCCAGGGCGCGCGCCTTCCAGGGGAGCTCGAGAACCGGGAAATCGCCATCAAAGACGGCATGATCAGCGAGCCGGAGCCGGAGGCCCGGCAGACGATGGACCTCGGCGGCGCCCTCGTGACCCCGGCCCTCGTCGAACCCCACATCCACCTCGACGCCGTCCTCACCGTCGGCGAGCCCCGCCACAACGAGACCGGCTCCCTGTTCGAGGGGATCGCCATCTGGGGCGAGCGGGTCAAGAACCTGACCGTCGAGGACGTGAAACGGCGCGTCCGAACCGTCTTGCGCTGGCAGCTCGCCAACGGCGTTCAGTTCGTCCGCAGCCACGTCGACGTCTGCGACCCCGAGCTGCGTGCGGTGAGGGCGCTCCTGGAGCTCCGCGAGGAGATCGGCGACCAGATGACTCTGCAGCTCGTCGCATTCCCGCAGCAGGGGATCATGTCCTTCGACGGCGGGCAGGATTTGATGCGCCGCGCGGTCGACATGGGGGTCGACGTCGTCGGCGCCATCCCTCATTTCGAGCTGACGCGCGAGTACGGCGAGGAGTCGGTCAAGTTCGCATTCGCGCTCGCGGCCAACAAGGGCCTGCGCGTCGACATCCACTGCGACGAGACGGACGACGACCACTCCCGGTTCGTGGAGGTCATGGCCGCGGAGACGATCCGTCTGGGTATGGGCGGTCGCGTCACCGCCAGCCACACCACCGCGATGCATTCGTACAACAACGCCTACGCGTACCGGCTGATCAACAACCTCAAGCGCGCCCAGATGCACATGGTCACCAACCCTCTCGACAACTCGACACTTCAGGGGCGCTTCGACAGCTACCCGATCCGGCGCGGCCACACGCGGGTGAAGGAGCTGCTGGCGGCGGGCGTCAACGTGTGCATCGGCCACGACTCGGTGATGGACCCCTGGTATCCGCTCGGCTACGGCGATCCGCTGCAGGCCGCCTTCGTGCTCGCGCACTACGGCCAGATGTCAGGTCACGGGGAGCTCCGGACCCTGATGGACATGATCACGTGGAACCCCGCCAGCGCGCTCGGCCTGGAGAAGTACGGGTTGCTGCCTGTGTGCCGGGCCGATCTGTGCGCCTTCGCGGCGCCGAGCGAGATGGACGCCATCCGGCTCATCTCCCCGCGCAAGCTCGTCCTGAGGGCAGGGAAGATCGTCGCCCGCACCGAGCCGGAGCGCACGACCGTCATCTGGAACGACCGCGAGGAGCTCGTCGACTTCCTGAAGCCCTCACCCGGTTAAGTCCGGGGGATGGGGCCGCCAGGTAGGGCCTAACCCTCGGATCGTCCGGACAAACCTGGGGTTTTCACGGACGAGAAGTTCGGATCGTCCGGACCATCCGAAGGTTTGCGGCCCGCCTAGCTGAGCGCGTAGATCCCCGGTAGCTCGCGATAGAGGCCCGCGTAGTCGAGGCCGTAGCCGATGACGAACCGGTCGGGGATCACGAATCCCACGAAATCGATCGGCACGTCGATCTCGCGTCGCGCGGGCCGGTCGAGCAGCGCGGCCACCCGGAGCGACGCGGGCTTCAGCTTGCGGAACCTGCGGAGGATCGTGTCGATCGTCCGCCCGGAGTCCACGATGTCCTCGACCAGGAGCACGTGGCGGCCTGCCAGCGAGCCCTCGACCATGTGCGCGATCTTCACGCGGCCGCTGCTCCTGGTCCCCGCTCCGTAGCTGGCGGCGCGGACGAACTCGAGCTCGGCGGGGATGGACAGGCTGCGCAGCAGGTCCGCCGAAAACACCGTCGCGCCCTTGAGGATGGCGACGATCACCAACGGCGTCTCGATGCTGGCGTAGACCTCGGAGATCTCGCGTCCGAGCTGGTGGACTCGCTTCGAGATTCGTTCGGAGGAGATCATTGCCCGCCCCGGAGCCCGTCGTGATACCCGCGCCCTGGCTTTCACCGCCGCACCCTCCGGCATCCGAGTGACAGTCTATGTTGGCTAAGTGCGCAAGGTCTATCGCGGCCGCGACGTCGAGGTGAGCTTCGACCTCGACATCTGCATCCATGTCGGCGAGTGCCTGCGCGGCGACCCGAAGGTCTTCAAGCTCGAGCGCCGCCCGTGGGTCCTGCCCGACGAAGCTGACCCGGACATCGTCACCACCGTGATCGAGCGCTGCCCGAGCGGCGCTCTCCAGTACCGCCGGCTCGACGGCAGGCCGCAGGAATCACACGAGGGGCGCACGACCGTGACGCCGATGCGGGACGGTCCGCTCCTCGTCGTCGGCGAAATAGAGGTCACGCGCGACGACGGAACCGTCGAGACTCTGCCCCGGGCGTCGCTGTGCCGCTGCGGTCAATCGAAGGTCAAGCCGTTCTGCGACAACTCCCACCTGACGTCCGGCTTTCGCGCGCCGGGCGTGAAGTTCAGGATCCATCTCAGCCCGGTCCGGATGGAGCTCGACCGGCCGATGGCGAAGGCCGACGACCCCCGCGGCGCATCGTGAGCCACAGCCACGGCGACGTCGAGCGCTTCAGCCGGTGGGCACCGAAGTACGACCGCCACTACCTGCAGCGTTTTGTCTTCGAGCCGGTGCAGAAAGCTGTCCTCGAGCTGGCGGCGCAGCAGATCCCACACCCCGCGGCGATCCTCGACGTGGGCTGCGGCACCGGCCGGCTCCTGCGCACCGCCGCCGACCAGTTTCCGGACGCGAGGCTCGAAGGAGTCGACGCGGCGGAGGGAATGATCGAGCAGGCAAAGGCGTCCGCCGGGCCGTCGAGCAAGATCAGCTATCAGCTGGCGACCGCCGAAGACCTGCCGTTCCCGGCCGGCCAGTTCGACCTGGCTTTCAGCACGATGACCTTCCACCACTGGGCCGACCAGCGCCGGGGCGTCGCCGAGCTAGCGCGGGTGATGGCCCCGTCTGGCCGGTGGATCCTGGCCGATTTCATAGCCACGGGCTGGCTGCGCTACGTGCGCCGCCTGTTCCGGTTGACCCGTTTCCTCGAGCGGGACGAGCTTGACGCCATGCTGGCTTCGGCCGGCCTTCGAGTTGTGGCGGAGCGCCGCGTCCAGTCGCGAATTTCAGTGCTGTCAATCGGCCGGTAAGGCGCGGTAGATCTGCGAGCGGACCGTATTGGCCGCGACGAGGCGGCCCCGAAACCAGACCTTCTCCGGCAGCGCTTGCGTGCGAAGTGCCTCGCTCCAGCTCGAGACGGGAAACAGCTGCAGGTCTGCGAGCCCACCCTCCCGTAAGCCGTAGTCGCTCAAGCGCATCGCCTGCGCGGGTGCGTCCGTGATGGCCCGAAGCGCGAAGTCGAGATCGGCACGCGTCGTGAGGTGCGCGGCGTGCGCCGAGATGAGGGCCACCTCCAGCATCGATCCGCGACCGAAGGGATAGAAACCGTCCTTGACGCAGTCCTGGCCGAAGAAGACGTTGACCCCCGCGGCCCGGAGCTCGCCGATGCGCGTCGTTCCGCGCCGGATGATGCCCCGGTCAGCGCGACCCTGAAGCACGAGGTTCGTGACCGCGTTCGCGGCGATCGAGATGCCGGCCCGCAAGCACTTTTCGATGACGCGGTCGGCGTAGTCCTGGTCGGCCGCCGCGAGCGCGCATACGTGTCCAGCGCACACCCGACCGACGAACCCACGACGCAGCGCCTCGTCGGCGACCATCTCCAGCGTTCGGACCCTCCCGTCGTCTGTCTCGTCGACGTGCATGTCGAGGTCGCGGTCGAAGCGCTCGGCAAGGTCGAAGCAGAGGCGGACGTGCTCGCGCTGCGCGCGCTCCTCCAGCTCCCAGTGGGGCATCCCTCCCACGACGTCGGCGCCGGCCTCGAGCGCCGTCGCCATCAGCTCATAGGCGCCGCTGTCGCGCAGAAGCCCTTCCTGCGGAAACGCGATCGTCTGCACCTCCGCGATGTCTCTGCAGTCGGCCGCCGCTGCCGTCACGCCCTCCAGGGGCGTCAGGCCGCCGACGGTGTCGACGTCCACATGCGACCGCAGTCGCGTCGTGCCGAGGCGCACAGATTCTTCGATGACGGTTCGGGCGCGAGCGCGGACGTCCTCCACCGTGTAGCGCCGCTTTCGCTCATGGGTGGCGCCGATGGCGCCGGCCAGCGTGCCGTCGTGCTCGCGCAGCTCGTCCCGGATGAGGACCTTGTCGAGATGGACGTGGGCGTCTGTGAAGGTCGGCAGCACGAGCTGACCGCGGCAGTCCACGACCTCGCCGGCCTTGCCGGAGGCCCCTCGTTTGACGGCCAGGATGACCTTGCCGTTGATCACGATGTCGACCACCGAGCCGTCGGCGAGCCGGGCATCTTGCAAAGCCCACATGGGAGCCTTAAGTTAGCGCGGGGCCCGGGCGCTCCGGGCGCAACTAGGGGAGGGCGCTATGGCTGTAACCACTGCCGCGCGAGAGCGCGGAGTCGTCTATCCCGAGGACCGTCTCCCGTGGCCGCAAACCATCCTCATGGGTCTGCAGCACGTCATGGCGATGTTCGGCGCCACGGTCCTGGTCCCTCTGATTCTCGGCTTCAACCCCAACACGGTCATCTTCTTCAGCGGCGTTGCGACGCTCATCTTCCTGTTCGTCACCAATCGCAAGATCCCGAGCTACCTCGGCTCTTCGTTCTCATTCCTGGGCGCTGTGCTCGCCATCCAGGGCGGCAGCACCGCACATCACGACCTCGCGTACGGCGGAATCCTCATCGCAGGCGTCATCTATTTCCTGATCGGAGTGGTCGTCCACTTCGTCGGCGTCAACGCGATCCGTTTCCTGCTGCCGCCGGTGGTGACCGGGACGGTCGTCGCTGTGATCGGCATCGCGCTCGCCGGCGCGGCGTGGAACAACTTCAAGGGCGACCTGCTCACCGCGACCATCACCGTCATGATCGCGGTGCTGGTCAGCGTCTATCTGCGTGGATTCCCGCGCTTGCTGCCCATCCTGTTCGCTGTCGTCATCGGCTACATCGTCGCGCTCGTCGACCCCAAATGCGGCGCGGGTACCGCGTGCCACGTCAACTTCTCGGGCGTCCAGAGCGCAGCGTGGCTCGGGTTCCCGACGTTCTCGTTCCCGAGCTTCGGCAATCCGGTGCACCAGTTCAGCCTGTTCTGGTTCATCCCTCTCATCCTCGTCGCCGAGAACGCCGGCCACGTTTTCGCGATAAGCGGCATCATGAAGCGCGACCTGTCCGGTTACCTCGGCCGCACGTTCATGGGCGACGGCCTCGGGACGATCGTCAGCGCCCTGTTCGGCGGCACCGGCGAGACCACCTACGCCGAGAACATCGGGGTCATGGGCGTCACCCGCGTGTTCTCCATCTGGATCTTCATCGTCGCGGCGGTCACGGCGATCCTTCTCGGCTTCATCCCGAAGTTCGGCGCGCTCGTGGACAGCATCCCGAGCAGCGTCATCGGCGGGATCGAGCTGTACCTGTTCGGCCTGATCGCGGTGATCGGGGCGAAGATCTGGGTCGACGCCAAGGTCGACTTCGGCAAGCGCGCCAACCTTGCGGTCGCTGCGATCCCGCTCATCCTCGCCGCCGGCGGCGCCGACGTGAAGTTCGGCGACTTCGAGCTCAACAACCTGGCGTTGGGCGCGCTCGGTGCGATCGTGCTGTACCAGATCCTCCGACCCGGCGACGTCACCGATCGAGAGACGGGCTAGGGGCGGGCCTAAAGGCAGCACTATTCTTGGTCGCGTGACGCACGAGCTCGACAAGGTGCGGGCCAGGCTGCGCTCCGGCACGCTGGTCGAGGCGCTGCTGCGGCCGAGCCCGGAGGTCGTGCTGCGATGCGGCGATCGGACCATGACGCGCACTGAGCTCGGCGTCGCGGCGGCGGGGGTCGCGGGCGGCCTGCAATCCCTCGGCGTCGGGGCAGGCGACCGCGTGGCGCTGTACGCGGCGAACTCCCTCGACTGGGTCACCGCCTATCTCGGCATCCAGCGTGCCGGCGCATGCGCGGTGATGCTCAACCCGGACTACCACTCGGCCGAGGCCGAGCACATCCTTGGCGACTCGGAGCCGAAGCTTGTGATCGCGGACGGGCCGCGTGCGGAGATCGCGGGCGGGCTGGGTTTGAATGTCACACGGATCGAAGAGCTGCCGCAAGGCCCTGTGCCACCGCTGCCCTCGCTCACGCCTGAGAGTCCGGCGGCGATCCTGTACACGTCAGGCACGACCGGCCGCCCGAAAGGCGCAGTCCTCGACCACGGCAATTTCCTTGCCCAGGGCCGCGGCGCGCTCGCGGTCTGGAACTGGAAATCGAGCGACGTGCTGGTCCACGCGCTGCCCCTGTTCCACCTCCACGGCCTCGGTATGGGTCTGCATGGGACGCTGCTCAGCGGTGGCAGCGCGGTGCTGGTTCCATTCACGCCCGAGAACGTCGTGGCCGAGCTCAGGAGCGGCGGGACGATGCTGTTCGGGGTGCCTTCGATGTACCAGCGCCTGTGCGAGTGGCTCGAGGCGAACCCTACGGACCTCTCGCATGTGCGTCTTTTTGTATGCGGTTCGGCGCCGCTGCCGCCGGCCCTGTTCGAGCGATGCGCGAAGCTGCTGGGGCAAGCCCCGGTCGAGCGCTACGGGATCACCGAAGGAGGCATCGTGGTGACCAATCCGTACGACGGTCCGCGACAGCCGGGTCGAGTCGGTTATCCCTTTCCGGGGGTCGAGGTGCAGCTGGGCGAGCTGGACGAGGTCCAGCTCAAGGGCGGCCAGGTGTTCAGCGGCTACTGGCGCAACCCGCAGGCCACGCACGAAGCCTTTACCGAGGACGGCTGGTTTCGCACCGGCGACGTCGGCGAGATCGGCGACGACGGTTCGCTCGCGATCCGCGGCCGGATCAAGGAGCTGATCATCACGGGCGGTTTCAACGTCTACCCGCGCGAGGTGGAGCTGGTGCTGGAGGAGCACCCCTCGGTGCACGAGGTCGCCGTCTGCGGCGTGCCCAGCGAGAGGTGGGGCGAAGAGGTGACCGCGTTCGTGGTGCCGTCGGGCTCGGCGCCGCTCAGTGAGCAGGAAGTCATCGCGTTCGCGCACGAGCGCCTCGCGTCCTACAAGTGTCCGAAGCGCGTGATCAGCGTCCACTCGCTGCCGCGGAATGCGATGGGCAAGGTCCAGCGCTCCGTGCTCACGTCGTCCCTCGCCTCGTGAGATTCCTCGACCTCACGCAGGACTTCTCTCTGCATACCCCTGCGTTCGCGGGTTATCCGGGACCCGCGATTCGCTGGATCAAGCGCCTCGCGTTCGAGAGGGCGGGCGGGCAGGAGATCACGATGACCCTGCACGTCAGCACGCATCTCGACGCGCCGGCGCACTTCATGACCGGCGGCAAGTTCATCGGCGACCTGCCGCTCGACTTTCTGATCGGACCCGCGTGCGTCGTGGATCTCCAGCGCTACGGGATCGGCGACTACGACATCTATGGGCCGGAGCATTTCGAGCGGTGGGAGAAGGACACCGGCATCAAGATCGACGCCAAAGACATCCTCATCATCCGGACCGGCTATCACCGGTACTACCCCGAGAACTGGACAGACCGGTCGCGCGTCGACGAGACGCGCTACTTCATCCGCCACCCGGGACCCGCGCGCGCGTTTGCGGAGTGGGCTCTCGACCGTCGCATCCGATGGATCGCCGTCGACACCGGGAGCGCCGACCACCCGATGAACAC
Source organism: Candidatus Acidiferrum sp. (assembly GCA_035511715.1). GTDB lineage: Bacteria > Chloroflexota > Dormibacteria > Dormibacterales > Dormibacteraceae > 40CM-4-65-16. The sequence continues at coordinate 9,312 of DATKFA010000434.1, forward strand.
CGTGATCCGCCGCATCCGCGACGACGAAGCCGAAGAGGCGGAGAAGAAGCTGGGTCGCAGCCTCGACGAGCTCTTCCCCAAGGCCGATTACCAGATCATGCACACGCTGCTTTTTCCGCACGACATCATCCACATCGAAAACCTGGGCGGCCGGCTCGACGAGGTGCTCGACCAGAAGGTCCTCGTCGGCTGCTTTCCGTGGCGGTTCCAGGGCGGCGAGGCGGCGCTGTGCCGCGCAGTGGCGATGTTGGAAGAGTGAAACCCGCCCGGTTCGAATACCACTCGCCGAGGTCGGTCGACGAGGCGTGCTCGCTGCTCTCATCGCTCGAGGACGCCAAGGTCCTGGCCGGAGGTCAATCGCTCATTCCTCTCCTCAATTTCCGCCTGGCTCGGCCGCAGCACCTGGTCGACATCAACCGGGTCGAGGGCCTCGACCGCGTCTACGCGCGCGACGGCGGCATCGCGGTCCAGGCGCTCGCCCGGCAGGCCGCCGTCGAGGACTCGAGCGTTGTGGCCAACCTCTGTCCCCTTCTTTCCGAGGCCGTGCGGCTGGTCGCCCACCGGGTGATCCGCAACCGCGGAACGGTGTGCGGCAGCCTGGCCCACGCGGATCCCGCGTCCGAGCTCCCCGCCGTGCTTCTCGCCCTAGGCGGCCATGTCGTGACGCGGTCGGCGCGCGGCGAGCGGCTCATAGCCGCCGAGCAGCTCTTTCGGGGCGTCTTCGAGTCGGCGCTGGCGCCGGACGAGCTGATGGTCGAGGCGTGGTTCCCCGAGCTTGTCGAGCCTTACGCGATCCTCGAAGAATCGCGGCGCCACGGCGACTTCGCCCTCGCGGGCGTCGTTCGCGCGGGCGACAACCTCGCGCTCTTCGGTGTCGCCTCGACGCCGGTTCTGGCGGACCCGTCCGATCCGTCGAGAGGCCTGGAGCCAAGCGGCGACCTGGAGGCGACGGCCGAGTTCCGGCGGCACCTGGTCCGCGTGCTGGCGCAGAGGGCAATGGCCGCATGAAAGTCAACGGGGTCGACCATCCGGCGCCGTCCGATACAAGGCGGCTGCTGTCCGATCACCTGCGCCACGACCTCGGGCTGACCGGGACCCACGTCGGCTGCGAGCACGGCGTTTGTGGATGCTGCACGGTTCTGCTCGACGGCGCGCCGGTGCGCTCGTGCCTGATGTTGGCGGTGCAGGCTGAAGGCCACGAGGTCACGACCATCGAAAGCCTG
>DATKFA010000435.1:0-2996 GCA_035511715.1 Candidatus Acidiferrum sp.
CGGACAGCTACTCGCCGAGGCCGCCCGGCAGCCTGGTTTCGTACCTCAGGTCGAGATGAAAAGCCTGCATGGCGGCGACACGACTTCCGCGATCCTTCAATCGGATGCGGACGGACTGACTCTCATGCTCGGGAAGTTCGCTGCCGGTGAAGAAACACCTGTCCACAACCACAACTCGTGGGGTGTGGCGTGCGTGATCCAGGGACGAGACCGCTACCGGCACTGGCACCACGACGACGAAGGACGGCTGAAGATCCTCTATGAGAAGGTGCTCGAACCCGGGTCGTTCGTTACCTGGCTCGACCCGCCGCACGACATCCACAGCCAGCAGGGCATCGATGAGCCCGCGTTCGAGCTGGTGCTGTTCGGAAAGAACGTGATGACCATTCCACGCAACTACTACGACCCTGAGACCGGGACGGTCAGGACCGCTCTCCCTCAGTAACCGCGACTCGCCTCCAGCGCACGCCGTCCCTGGAGTCCTCCAGCGCGATGCCCTTCAGCCGCAGGTCCTCACGGATCCGATCGGCCTTGGCGAAATCCTTGCTCTGTCGAGCCCGTTCGCGTTCGGCGATCAGACCTTCGACCTCAGCATCGAGCTGGGGCGCCTCGCCCAGCACGTCGAGGTGGGCGTCGACGTCGGACAGGAGCCCGAGGGCCGTGACCACGCCTTCCGCATTGACGGCGCCGGCGTCGAGAGCGGTGTTGACCTCGCGCACGAAATCGAAGACGTAACCGAGTCCGCGCGGAAGGTTGAGGTCGTCGTCGAGAGACTCGCGGTAGAGGGCTCGTGTCTGCGCGGCGCGCTCTATCAGCTCCTGGCTGTCGACCTGGACGGGACTCGTCGCGGTCAGGCGCTGGTGCAGCTCGCGGAGCCGGCGCACCTGCTCGGTCGCCGCGTGGAGGGATTCGTCGGAGAGCCGTAGGCGCTGGCGGTAGTGGGCGCCCGCGACCAGGAACATGCGCACCGCCTGGGGGTCGTGGCCGGCGCCGAGCAGGTCGCGCAGCGTGGTGAAGCCGCCGGCGCTCTTCGACATCTTCTCCCCGGTCGCGTCAGCGAGGTGCTCCGAGTGCAGCCACACACGCGCGAACTGCTTGTGGTTCGCGGCCTCGGACTGCGCGATCTCGTTCTCGTGGTGGGGAAACACCAGGTCGACGCCGCCGGCGTGGATGTCGAGGGTCTCGCCGAGGTAGCGCTTGCTCATCGCCGAGCACTCGATGTGCCATCCGGGGCGGCCCGGGCCAAACGGTGCGTCCCACGCGGCGCCGATCTTCTCGTCACCTGATTGGGATTTCTTCCAGAGGGCGAAGTCGCTCACGTTTTCCTTGTCGTACTTGTCTGCGGCGACGCGTGCGCCCGCCTTGAGACCCGCGCGGTCGAGATGGCTCAGCGCGCCGTAGCGCGGAAAGCTCGCGATGCGGAAGTAGACGTCGCCTTCCGACTCGTACGCGTTGCCGTTCTTCAGCAACGTATCGATCATCTCGACCATCTCGGGGATGTGCTCGGTTGCGCGCGGGTAGTGCTCGACCTTCTGGGCGCGAAGGGTGGCCATGTCTTCGAAGAAGGCCTGGGCGTAGGGCTCTGTGTACTCGGCGATCGTCGTGCCCGCGTGCATCGCCTGGTCGAGGATGCGGTCGTCGATGTCGGTGAGGTTCATGACGTGGTCGACCTTGTAGCCGCTCACCAGCAGGTGGCGGCGCACGAGGTCATAGAAAAGGAAGGCGCGCAGGTTGCCGACGTGGGCGTAGTTCCAGACCGTCGGGCCGCACGTGTACATGCGGACCACGCCTTTTTCCAGGGGTTCGAAGGTGTCTTTGGTGCCTGTAAGAGTGTTGTGGAGGCGCAGCATTGCTTGGGCGACGGATTTTACTGGGAAGAGGGTGGTTGGGGCTGGTCTGGGCGGCATATCGGAACGTCTCGGCGCCGGTAATTCGCAGCGTTTTACTTGACAGAGCGAACGAATTTTCGTATAATCGACTGGTGCTCCAGCTTCAGGTCGGGCCGTCTCTGGCCGACCGACTGATCGAGAACCAGTCCCACATCGACCAGCTCCAGCTGGAGCAAGCTCGCCTGGTCTTCGAGTTCGAGCAGTCGGGCCAGTGGGAGCGCGGCGGCTTCAACAGCGTCATCGACTGGCTTCGGTTCAACTGCCACGTCACTTCGACCGTTGCCGCCGACCTGGTCAACGTCGGCAGGCACCTCCCCCGCATGACCGAAACCGTCAGGGCCATGGACTCGGGCGACATCGGATACGCGCACGTCAATGTGATGGCGCGCACCGCCGACGCCGTGGGCCCCGCCTTCGACGAGGCGCAGCTGCTCGGTATGGCTCGAGAGAGCTCGCCTGGCAAGTTCCATTACAAGTGTCTTCACTACAGACACTCGGTCGACGGCCACGGCTTCAACGAGGAACAAGCGCTGCTCCACGAAAGGCGCGGCCTCCGTTTGAGCACGGCCGAAGACGGATGCTTGCTGATAAGCGGCGGCCTCGATCCTGTCGACGGCGCCGCTGTGCGTACCGCGTTGGAAGCATTGGCCAAGCGGTGCGGCCGCGAGGACAATCGCACCCGCGAGCAGCGCCTCGCCGACTCCTTGACCGATATCTGCACCAACCGCACTCGACAAAGGGTCGAGATGCAGGTCACCGCATCAATCGACTCGCTGCTCGCACTGGTCGGCGCGCCAGGAGCGGAGGCAGAGTTCTCGCTGCCGATCTCTTCGAAGACCGCGCAGCGGTGGGCATGCGACTCGAGCGTCAGCCGCATCCTGCTCCAGGACTCGGTCGTGATCGATGTCGGCCGCGCCGAGCGAACGTGCCAGGGCCCGCGGCGCCGGGCACTCGAAGCTCGCGACAAGCACTGCAAGTGGATCGGCTGCGAACGCCCCGCGTCCTGGTGTGACGACCATCACATCGTGCACTGGCTCCACGGCGGCGGCGGCGAGCTCGACAACCAGGTCCTGCTCTGCAGGCGCCATCACCGAATGTTTCATGAAG
>DATKFA010000436.1:0-5893 GCA_035511715.1 Candidatus Acidiferrum sp.
GACCACTGCGGATCCACGGATGTCGCACGCCGGTACGGCTTACACGGTGTGGGACACGCTGTTCGAGCCGACCGACAACCCCGACGACAACCCGCACACCTCGTCTTACACGGGGCCCGGGTTCTTTTCCAAGACCACAGACTTCGGCCAGACGTGGAGCCAGGCCAAGGTCATCGTCAACACCAACCAGCGGCAGCAGACAATCGGCAACATCATCGTCGTCGACCCCGGCAGCGGCACGCTCTACGACTTCGTGGACCTGATCATCTCGCCGAACACGCCGCGGCAGGGCACTCGAAGCAATGCACAGGTTGCCGTTGTCAAGTCGACCGACGGCGGTGAGACATGGTCGCAGCCGCAGATCATCGCCCCGTTCAACAGCCTTGGTGTGCACGACCCGAACACGGGCGAGGCGCTCCGCGTCGGCGACGGCCTGGAGGAGGTCGCCATCGACCCGGCCAACGGAAACCTCTATGTCGTGTGGGAAAGCTCGACCAACTTCCAGAAGCAGCTCAAGCAGTCGAGCGGGACCTGGGACGACCAGATACTGCTCGCGCGCTCGACCGACGGGGGCCAAACATGGACGGCGCCGACCCCAATCCACACCGCCGGCGGCCTGCCGACGTTCACACCGCAGGTGGCCGTCAATAACGGCGTCGTCGCCGTGACCTATTACGACACCCGGTTCCTCGCCGCCGGACAGATGGCGAACCTGCCGACCGATTACTGGGTCGAGTACTCAACGGACAGCGGCGCGTCGTTCCACGGCGAGACGCGTATCACGTCCACGTCATTCGACTCGCGGACGGCTCCGGTTGCCCGAGGCTTCTTCCTCGGCGACTACGAGGGCCTTGTGCCGATGGGCACCAACAGCTTCGGCGCGCTGTTCGTCAAAACGAACTGCAATGCCGACACCGCCGGCAACTTCACGCCGGGCGGTGCGTGCGCTCCGGCGCGCAGCACGTCGGCGGCGACCTCCAACACCAATCCGACGGACGCCTTTTTCGTGAAAGCGACGCCGTAACGCAAACCTCGAAGGGCGGGCGCGTGAGCCCGCCCTGTCTTTTTTGTGGCGCCTCAGCCGTCCGCTGAAAGGGACACGACGTCACCGAGCTTGAACCCGTCGCCGGTGATCTCGTAGCGGTGCACCAGCGGCCGGTGAGCCATGGCCCGGGTCTTCAGCACGGTCAGCGCCCGAACGAGCTCCGGGCCCTCGCGCACGTACTGGAGCAGGACGACGTTGTCGGCCAGGTGGGAGATGCCTTCGTCGGATATGCGCCGGAGCTCGAACAGCTCGGGCACCTCGACGGTCATCATCAGGCTCACGCCCGCCCGAGCGCAGCGCTGGATGAGCGAGAACATCCACTCCCTGAATCGGGTCGGGTCTCCCGCGGCCAACCTGACATCGCCGAGGCTGTCGATCACCACGCGAGTGGACCCGGTTTTCGTCATCAGGTCCAGAAGCTCATAGACCCATTCGTCGACGTTGATGTCGACCAGGCTGCGGCTGAGAAAGTGGACATGATCGTCATCGATCGACCAGCCGAAGCTGTTGACGATCCGCGAAAGCTGGCTGACGTTCTCCTGGAACGTGGCGAGGATCCCGTCGGCGCCGTCGCGGGCCCCTTGATACAGGAAGTGCAGGCCCATCAGCGTCTTGCCGACGCCCGAAGGCCCGGCGACGAGCGTCGTGGCCCCCTGCCAGTAACCACCATGCCCCAGAAGATCGTCGAGGGCGGCGATGCCGCTCTCCGTCCGTGCTGAGCTGAGCTCGTAGCGGGTCTGGATCTGGACGTCCGCGAGTCGCGGAAACACGGTGAGGCCTGCGTCGGTGATCCGGTATACGTGCTCGCCAGATAGAAAACCGCTGCCACGCAGCTTCATGACCTGCAGCACCCTGAGCTCGCGCTCGGCGATCTGCTTTATGTCCAGCGCGATGATCGCGTCGGCGACCGCAAACTCGGCGGTCTGAGCCGCCTGGTCGCGCGAATAGGGCGCGTTCCAGATCGACGTGGTGGCGCTGGCGCTGAGACGGCGCGTCAGCTCATAGAGGAACTGCCGAAACGAGCTCTCGTCCTTGGCCAGAGCGTGGAACGCCCTGAAGCTGTCAATCACCACCACCCCGGGCTTCACCGTCTTGAGGAATCCGTCGATGGCAGTGAGCACGTCGTCGAGCTCCCCCTCCCCGAGGATCTGGCCCATGTCCTCGTACACGATCCGGCCCTCACGGACGGCGGCATGGTCGAAGAACTCAAAAGATTCGGCGTAGCGCAGGATCTTGTCGAGAGGCTCAGACAGCGTCGAAAGGTAGAGCGCTGGACTTTCCGAGGACGCGCTGCGGAACGCGAACTGCTGGCTGAGGATGGTCTTGCCGCTGCCAGGGATGCCAACGATCAGGTTGATCGCGTTTTTCAGGAGACCGCCCCGGAGAATCGCGTCGAGCTTGTCGTTGCCGCTCGGCAGGCGCCCGTTCAAGTGACGCGCCCGGCCGGGGGCCGAACGAGAGCGCTCGTACCCAGAAGATCTCGGATCGTCGAAACGAGCCGCAAAGGTTCCAGCGGCTTGCGAAGGAAGGCCGCTGCGCCCGCCCGCACCGCCTCCTCCGAGCAGTCGATCGCTGCGACGGCCACGATCTGTGAGCGGCTGAGGGACGCGAAGTCGTTGAGCAGCCGGAATCCCGCGCCGCCCGAGATCAACAGGTCCATCAGCACCACGCTGGGCGAGAGCTCCTTGAAATAAAGCTGAGCCTGGGTGGCGTCCAGCGCTATGGCGACCTCGTACCCCTCGGTGCGCAGGAAATACTCCGCAAGGCCGGCGGCGTAAGCGTCGCGCTCGACGATGAGGATGAGCGGGCCGGCCTCTTTGTGTTCACGCGGGCTTGCCGCCAGGTGGCCGGCGGCCAGCTCCTGGGCCAGCAGCCTGTGGGCGTCCGCGGCGGAGACCCCCTTCTCGATGTGAGCCTTCAGGAAGCGAAGCTGCTCGACCTGGGAGCGGGAGTAGAGCCGCTGGGCGCCCTCGCTACGGAGCGGGATGACCACCTCGTAGCGCTCCTCCCACGCGCGAAGCGTCGAGGCAGGCACAGCGAGCATCCGCGCCACCGCTCCGATGCTGTAGACACCCGGATCTTCAGGGTCCGGCATGCCCCGAATAATAGCTCAGATCTGCGTAGCTATTGCGTAAAAATTGGGTGCTTGCACAACTACTGCAGAGGTAGTAGCCTAACGATCGTGGGGGGAGGCGTTGGGTAGTTCTGCGGAAGTTCACCAAGCTGAGGCGTTAGGGCCCGCTTTCATCATGCTCGTCGACGACGACGCGGAGGTAGCCGAGATGTACCGCATCGGCCTCGAAGCCCGCGGTTTTCGCGTGAGCATCAGCGCAGGGGCCGACGCCTTCTTCGAGGCGCTCGCGCGCAAGGTTCCAGACGCACTGGTCCTGGACTACCGGCTGCCCGGAATGACGGGAGTGGACATCTTGAGGCGCGTTCGCACGGAGCTCGAGCTCGTCGACCTTCCCGTCTTCGTTTTGAGCAACTTCCTCGGTGACCGGAACGGCGCGATCGACCGGGTCTTCGAGCTGGGCGCCCTCGCGTGGCTTCGGAAACCGCTCACTCCGCCCGACGTGCTGGCGCGCCGCTTGATGCAGGCGATCGGACGGAAGCGCTTCGCGAGACGGATCGACGACCGCGACTGATCCTCGCGATCGCTACTTGATGACGGTCCGCGCTCGCTCCGGTTCGGGCTCCTCGACGATGTCGAGCGGGCCTGCCTGACTGATCCAGTACTCCACGTCGCTAAACGTCGGCGCGCCCGCGAGGCCGATCGCCTCCAGCAGCTCCGCGTGCAGAGTCTTGGCATCCTCCGCATGCAGGTCCTTCAGGGAGTTGATGCCCAGCCGGCGGACCAGCGCAATCCACCGCTCCATGCCCGACACCTCGAGCAGCGTGCACTGATTCACAAACTCGAAGAGGCGCTCGCGCGAGATGCCAGTCTTCTTTTCCAGCCTTTTGCGGTCGATCTCCAGCGACGCGCGGTGCAGAAGCTGGTTGGTGTGGCGGATACCGACCCTGTGCAGCCGTCGCACATCGTCATCGGAGATGCCATCCAGGTACTCGAGCGTGCGATACACCATGGACAGAATAGTCGGCAGGTATAATTCACCGAACCCCGCCTCAATCATTGGAGTAAGCACACCCTGACGCAGAGCCGGATCGAGACCCGAGACGAAGTATCCGGGGCTCAGGCCGGCCAAACAGCGGGACTGGAAATCGGGATCGGCAGGCGCGCGCGACGGGCCTACGGGTTCGACGAGGTCGCACTGGTGCCGGGCGGCGTGACGCTGAATCCCGACGAGGTCGACATCACTTTCACGATGGGCGAGCGCTTCTCGCTGCCGCTTCCCTTCTGGGGTTCGGCGATGGACGGTGTGGTCGACGTCGAGTTCGCTATCGCGATGGGCAAGCTCGGCGGCGTCGCGGTGCTCAACCTCGATGGCGTCCACACCCGCTACGAGGACTCCGCCCCCATCATCAAGAAGATCGCGGAGGCCGATCGCTCGACGGTGAACGCCGTCCTCAAGGAGGCTTACCGCGAGCCGGTGAAGCCCAGGCTGATCAGCGAGCGGATCAAGGCGATCAAGGACGCCGGCGTTCCGTGCGCGGTGTCGACCGTTCCCGCCAGGGCGGAGGAGCGGGCCGAGGTGGTGCAGCGGGCCGGCGCCGACGTGTACGTCATCCAGGGCACAGTCCTCACCGCGCGCCACTCCTCGCGGTCCTATCACCAGCTTTCGTTCGAGGACCTCGTGCGGGTGTGTGACATCCCCGTCGTCGTCGGCAACTGCGTCCACTACGAGACCGCGCTCGAGCTGATGGAGACGGGCATTGCCGGGATCCTGGTCGGCGTCGGGCCCGGCGCTGCGTGCACCACGCGCGGCGTGCTCGGAGTCGGCGTGCCCCAGGTCACCGCCACGGCCGATGTGGCCGCTGCGCGCGACGAGCACATGAGGCGCGGCGGCATGCGGGTGGCGGTCATCACCGACGGTGGCATGCGCATCGGCGCCGACGTCTGCAAGGCGTTCGCCGCCGGCGCGGACGGGGTGATGATCGGCACGCCCCTGGCGGGCGCCGAGGAGTCGGCGTCGAAGGGATTCAACTGGGGCATGGCGACCCCCGACCCCAACCTTCCGCGCGGAACGCGAATCCAGGTTGGGACCAAGGCCACACTGCGCGAGATCCTGCTCGGTCCCGCGCGTGTCGATGACGGCACCCAGAACTTCGCCGGCGCCCTTCGTTCAGCGCTGGGCGTCTGCGGCGCCCGCGACGTCGCCGAGTTCCAGCACGTCGAGATGGTGATCGCGCCGTCGATCGTCACCGAGGGCAAGGTGTTCCAGCAGGCTCAGCACGTGGGGATGGGCAAGAGCTGAACGAGCCCGCCACGGCGCGGCGGGAGAAGGTCGACACCCTCACGCGTCAGCAAACAGTATTCGTCCTCGACTTCGGCTCGCAGTTCAGCCAGCTCATCGCGCGCCGCGTCCGTGAGGCCAACGTCTACTGCGAGCTCGTGCCCGGCAACACTCCCTGGCGTGAGCTGGAGCAGCGCCACCCGGCTGCCCTGATCCTGAGCGGCGGCCCTTCGAGCGTCTACGACGAGGGCGCGCCGCAGGTCGATCCCGAGGCGCTGCGCTCAGGAGTGCCCGTGCTCGGCATCTGCTACGGCATGCAGCTCATCGCCCATCACCTCGGCGGCAAGGTCGATCCCGGCCATGCGCGCGAGTACGGTCCCGCGCTGCTTGCGGTGCGCGAGCCGAACCTGCTCTTCCGTGGGCTTCAGGGTGAGCTGCCGGTCTGGATGAGCCACGGGGACCACGTCAGCGAGATGCCGCCGGGATTCCAGCTCCT
>DATKFA010000437.1:0-2510 GCA_035511715.1 Candidatus Acidiferrum sp.
AACGTCGCTACCAAGAGTCCGCCGATCACTGCGCGGCCGAGTGGCGCATTCTGCGTGTTGGACATCGACATCGGCAGCATGCCGATCACCATCGCCAGCGCCGTCATCAGCACCGGACGCATGCGCGTGTACCCCGCCGTCACGGCCGCCCGGACCGGATCGCCGTGCGCGGCAAGTTCGTCGCGGGCAAAGGAAACCACGAGGATCGAGTTGGCCGTCGCTGTGCCCATGCACATGATCGCGCCGGTCAGTGCCGGCACGGACAGCGTGGTGTCGGTCAGGAACAGCGACCAGACGATTCCGGTCAACGCGCCCGGCAGCGCCGTGATGATGATGAAGGGGTCGAGCCAGGACTGGAAGTTCACGACAATCACCAGGTAGACGAGCAGGATAGAGAGGGCGAGCCCCGTCAGGAGTTGCACGTAAGCGGCCTTCATCGTCACCGCTTGTCCCTGCACTCGCACGATGGCGCCGTGCGGCACATCGCCTTTCATCCGCTGCAGCACCCGCTCGACTGCGGTGCTCACGGCGCCCAGATCGCGCCCCTGGTTGGTCGCGTAAATGTCGACTACCGGCATGATGTCCCGGTGCGACACCTCGAGTGGCCGCCCGATTTGAGTGATGTCGCTCAAGCCCCCGAGAATTTGTGCGCCCTGTCCGCTCGGATCGCCGTCGCCCTTGTCGATGGGAATCGTCTCCAGATCGTTCATCGTGGTGAGCTGCGTCTGCGGGGTCTGCAGGTTCACGAGATGCGAAACCCCGGTTTTATAGTCGAGCCAGTAGGTAGGCGCCACCTGCCCCGAGCCCGACAGTGTCGCGAGGGTGTTGTTCGCAATGTCGGACTCCGTCAAGCCGGCGCCCAGTGCGAAGGCGCGATGGGCGGATATCAGCAAGGTCGGCTGGCTGAGCGTCTGCTGGATCGTCGCGTCCGCGATGCCGGGGATGCGGCGCATTTCGCTGAGCACGCGCTCCGCATAGGCCATATTGACGGCGACGTTGCGTCCGACGATCTGCACGTCGAGCGGGGCCGGCAGGCCAAAATTCAGGATCTTCGCCGTGATATCCCCGGGCGGAAAGGTGAAGATCGTGCCGGGGAATAGCTTCGGCAATTGATCGCGCAGCGTTGCCCGGTAAGCATCGACGGGTGAAGCTGCGTTTTTGAGGCCGATGGTGACGTCGCAGTCCTGCGGTCCGATGGTGGCGCTCGCGCTGTAGGCCTGGTTGATGCCGCTGCTCGGCAGGCCGCAATTGTCGATGATATTGGTGACCTGGCCCGGCAATAATTGACGCAGGGCGGTATCCACGAGCGCTGCCACTTTGCTGGCCTCCTCGAGGCGTAGCCCGATGGGCGCACGGAAATGCATGTCGATCTCGCCGGACTTGATGCCGGGGAAGAAATCCCGCCCCAGCCAGGGCACCAACAGGGTCGAGGCGAGCGGCACCGCCAGAAATGCGAGGATGAAGCGGCCGCGCCGCGCAACCGCCTTGGCCAGCAGCTCGCGGTAGCTGTCGCGAAACCGATCGAAACTCTGCTCGAAGCCCGCCTGAAAGCGGCCCAAGAAGCCCTTCGGCTCTCCGCCCGCCTTGCGCGCCGCGACCTGCGCGCGCAGGAGGTAGGCCGCCATCGTCGGCACCAACGTGCGCGAGAGGATAAAGGAGGCGATCATCGCGAAGATGATGGCCTCGGCCAGCGGCAGGAACAGGTAGCCCGAGATGCCCGATAACTGAAACAGCGGCAGCCAGACGATGCAGATGCAGAGCGTCGAGACGAAGGTGGGGATCACGATCTGATTCGCGGCTTCGATGATCGCCGGCTCCAGCTCCAGGCCGTGCTCCAGATGCGCATCGATGTTCTCGATCATCACCGTGGCATCATCGACGAGTATTCCCACCGCAAGCGCCAGGCCGCCCAGCGTCATCACGTTGATGGTCTGTCCGCACCAGGCGAGTGCCATGATCGAGCAGAGGATCGAGAGCGGGATCGAGGTTGCCACAATCAACGTCGAACGCCCGGAGCCCAAGAACAGCAGGACGACCAGGCCGGTCAACAGCGCCGCCATCACCATTTCTCTCAGAACGTCCGCGACCGAAGCTCTTACGAAGGTCGAGGCGTCGTTCAGTGTCGTGATTTTCACGCCGGCCGGCAAGGTCTGCTCGAGCTGGGGTATTTTGGCTTTCACTCCCGCCACCACCTCGAGAGTCGATGCATCGCCCGCCTTCAGGATCTCGACCAGCACCGACTGGCGTCCGCGCACCAGCACGGCGTTGGTCTGCGGCGGCCCGCCGAGGTGCACATGGGCGACGTCGCCCACGGTCACCACAGTGCCGCCCACCTGCTTGATCGGCAGCGAGTCGAACGTCGCGACATTCACCGGCGATGCATTGGTCTCGACCAGGAAATCCAGCGCCCCAATCTTCTGGTCACCCGCCGGCAGCACGATGTTCTGCTGTGCCAGTGCGTGTGCCACGTCCTGCGCGGACAAGCCGTGCGCCAACAGCTTGTGCTGGTC
>DATKFA010000438.1:0-18265 GCA_035511715.1 Candidatus Acidiferrum sp.
TGGTCGACGTGGGTCACGCGGCTGAGGCACTCCCACGTGAGCGGAAGGTGCGCGTCCTCGATCGCCTTCGCGAGCTCCATCGTGCGCTTGTAGTTGAGGGTGAAGAGGTCGTCTGACATCCAGATGTGGTCGTAGCCCAGGGCGGCGATCTCGCGCATCTCTTCCACCACCGACTCCGTCGGCCGCGCGCTGAACAGGTCACCGAAAACCGATTTGTGGCAGAAATCGCAGCGAAACGGACATCCTCGCGTCGACATCAGCGGTGTGGTGGCATCCTTCCAGTGCTTGCGCCAGTAGGCGATGTACTGGGCGTTGGGGACGTCGCCGCGATACGGCAGCGGTAGGTTGGACATGTCCTTGCTGCGACTGCGGGCGGTGCTCGTGATGACCTCGCCGTCGCGCTTGAACACCACGCCCGGGATCTCCTCCCAGCGCCGGTCGTGGAGGTGCTCCATGATCGAGACGATCGTCTCTTCGCCCTCGCCGACCGCGACGATGTCGAATTGGTCGACGAAGGTGTTGGGCTCGCCTGACGGGTACGGCCCGCCGACGACCGTGAGCGCCTTCCCGCGCACCTGCTCGGCGAGGGAGAGCGCCTCGTCCTGCATGGTGATCATGCAGTAGATCCCGATCACCGACGGCTCGAGCCGGTCGATCTCCTCCAGCACCTCGCGGCGCTCGAGGAACGTGTGGTCGATGTGCCGCACCGTGTAGCCCGCGCGGCGAAGCGACGCGCTCAGGTACATGAGCCCGAGCGACGGCATTATCCAGTGACGCCCCTGCTGCGGGACGCGCTGCGGATAGACGAGGACAACGTCTACGTGCTGCCTCATCTCGCCCCCTGCACGTTGATGTGGTACCCGGCCCCGCCGAAGTTCCCATCGAAGATGTAGTCGAGCCCCGCCCAGTTGAAGTCCGGTGGTGTCGACTCGCGGCCCGCGTACAGCGATGCGCCCGGGATCGCGGGCACCGACCACTCCATGCCCAACCCACTGGAACGCAGGCGCGCCCAGCCGCCGGTCACCAGGGTCCAGCTCGGAAACTGTTTCGCGATCAAGGTCGACTGGTGGTCGGCCGCGACATCATCGAAAGCTGCCGACTGCTCGTTCAGGACCGCGACCTGTGTGTATCCAGGGGTGAGCCACATCGTCTTGACGCTGATCGACACGCCGGTCGCGTCGAGCGTGTAGGTCACCGCAATCGCGCCCCTTGACTCGATCGGCACGAATCGATACCCATGCGCGTTGTCGCCGCCGATCTCGTCGAGCTGGAAGGTTCGCTGCCACGACGTGCTCGACAGCGCGACGTCGCTCACGGTTCGCGAGTAGACCCAGCCGTCGGGGTAGCGCACGATGGGGACGCCAAAGCCGATTCCCTCGCCCGTCGCGGCCGGGCCCATGGTCATTCCCTTGGCAAGGGGCGCGGTCTTGCCCGCGGGGACGGCCTGCAGGCTGAGCTGCGGCCACAGCCGGTACACGTATACAGGCTTGCCGGGGCTCACCTGGTAGCTCTTCTGGTCCCCGACCGAGAGGAACGGAGCGGACGCCTGACCACGCGCTAGGTCGGGGAACAGCAGGGTCGCGCGGTAGTAGCCGATGTCCTCGAGCGCGAGCGTGGTCACGTCCTGCGTGCGGAGCCACGCCACCGCCGAGGCCTGGTCCTGCGGAAGTGATCGCGAACCGGTGATGCTCGCGGGCTGCTTTCCGCTGTAGTACGCGACGACCGGCGAGTCGGTCAGAAGCACGCCCGGGCTGCCGCTCGTCGCGCGCCCGGCCGCGATCAGTCCGTCGTTCAGGCTGCCGAAGCTCGCGAACACCGGCAGGAACGCGACCGCCAGCAGGGCGGTGGCGCCGACCGTCGCCAGCCGCACAGTCGCGGAGTAGCGGTCGAGCGCCGCCGCCGCCAGCAGCGCCAACGCGGGCAGGGCCGGGTAGAGGTAGCGGTGGCTACCCGTGTACACACCCAGCCCGACCAGCCCGAAGACGGCGGCGAGGTAGACCGCCGCGGGCACGTAGATGTACCGCCACGCGGCGGTGACATGGGTGCGAACGGCGATCGCGCCGCCGACCACGCCGAACACGAAAAGCGGGAGCGCGGCGAGACCAAATGTGCCGCCCAGCTGGAGCAGTCGCGCAACGCCGCTGCCGGCCACGCTGCCGCGGGCCGTCGCCGACATCACCTCGATCGTCCCGCGCGCGACCGAGTGGCTGGCGGGGGCGAACGCGAGCTGGAGCACGACGAGCAGGGCAAGCGCGGGGATTGCGTACGCAACCGCGGCGCGTGACCGCGTGCTCGCGCGCGATCGCACCAGCTCGACCACCGCGAACGCGACGACCGCCGCGATCCAGATCCACGCTTTGGTCGAGGTGACCGCCGCAAGCGCCGCGAGCATGGCCGCGACCTTCATGCGTCCGCGGACCGCGGCGAGGGCGGCGGCGCTCAGCATCGCGGTCAGCATCGGCTCGACCACGGCCGACCCCGACGTGTAGAGGAACACAGGGTTGAGCACCAGCAGAGCCGCCGCGAGCAACCCCTGGCGACGATTGGGCGCGAGCGCGTACACGCACGCCGCCGTCGCGGCTCCGAACAGCGCGCTCATGACCTTGAGCGCACCGAGCTGCCAGAGGCCGAAGACGTGCAGCACACCCGCGGCGAGCACGTGGTAGCCGGGCAGCCAGGTGTCCTCCATGCCGAACAGCGGGTCGCGGAGGTGACCTGTGGACGCGAGGTTGGCGGCGATGAGCCAGTGCCCGTAACCGTCCTCGAACGGCTCGGGCAGCTGCGCCGCGAGCACGAGCAGAACGGTAACCGCGCCGAGCAGCGCGCCCGCCGGCCACGCCGCCTGGACGCGCCGCAACGCCCGCGCCCCCAAACGCCGCAGGGTCAGCACCTCGAGGAAGTCCACCGCGCTGAGCGCGGCCACCACTAGAAATCCGACCGCGAACATCGAGGAGTACGCAGCGATCAGTAGCTGGCCGCGGGCGAGGGCGAAGGGGACCACCGCCAGCGATGCAAGGCCTGCTGTCGCCTCGATGAGGGCTCTTGGGTCGCCCACCCTAACGTATGCCTGGTCGCGCCACTCCTGGCCCTTGCGCTCGATGCGGTACTTCGGTGTGCGGACGAAGGCGCCCCCCGCGCGCCTCGCGCGCACCAGCGCGATGATCGCGTTGAGCGACATCCCCGCACCGACGACCTGGCACAGGAGAGAAGGCGCTCCGCTCCACCATCGCTTCCCGCGCCTGGTCTGCGCGGCTATGAAACCCACCCACGGCGTGATGCCGACGAGGATCGCGATCACCGACAGATCGCTGACATACCACGGCAGGCGGTATCCGCCCGCGCCGAACGCGATCAGAACCAGCGGGTAGCACGCAAGCTGCAGAAGCATCACCGGCCCTACCCCGTACGCGAGCAGGTGGATGGCCGCCTGGAACTACACGGCCGGACTGGCGTCGCTCCCCAGAACGGGCCGGAGCATGCGAAATGCGACCTGGAAGCTTCCCGTCGCCCAGCGAGACTGCTGCCTCCGGTACGCGTCGATTGAGACCGGCAGCTCTTCGGGAACGACCAGGTCGTCGACGTAGGCCGCCCTCCATCCCCGAAGCTGGGCGCGGTAGCTCAGGTCCAGGTCCTCGGTGAGGGTGCGGGCGCTCCATCCGCCTGAGTCCTCGATCGCCTCGCGCCGCCACACTCCGGCCGTCCCGGTGAAGTTGGTGAAGTAGCCCGCCGACGAGCGGACCGCCTGCTCGACGAGGAAGTGGTAGTCGATCGCCATTGCCTGCAGCCGGGTGAAGAGCGAGTAGTTCTCGTCGAGGTGGCCCCAACGGGCCTGCGCGAACGCGATTTTCGAGTCGTCGAACCGGCCCATGATCCGCCGCAGGAAGTCGCGTGGCGGGGCAAAGTCTGCGTCGAAGATCGCGATGAAGGGAGCGGGCGTTTGCTGGAGTCCGTAGGCGAGGGCGCCGGCCTTGAAGCCGGTCCGCTCTCCGCGGCGCAGGTGCGTGATCGCGATACCTTTCCGTCGCCAATGCGTCACCCGCCTCGCGACGATCTGTACGGTCTCGTCGTCCGAGTCGTCGAGCACCTGCACCTCGAAGCGGTCGCGCGGCCAGTCCATGGCGCAGGCGGCGTCGATCACGCGCTCGGCGACGTAGCGCTCATTGAAGATCGGCAGCTGCACGCAAACCTGAACGGCGAAGTCTTCGATGCCTTCAGGTGGGGCGCCGAAACCGATGCATGCCTCGCGCAGCGCACGGACCGTCAGGTACAGAAGGTTGACCCCGAAGACCACGAGCAGGCCGCTTGTCGTCGCGAGAATCGCGACCGGGATGACCTGGATCAACTCGCGTCGAACAAGGTGTACGGCCGCATCGTCGCCCGCACGTACGCGACACGCGCCAGCGCGTGAGGCCGGTTGCGACGCGTCCACTGCATGTAGCGCCAGGCGGCGCTGCCCAACATCTCCGCGGGCGTGTCGAGAAAGGCCGGGTACAGCGATGCGGGCGCGCGGCGACGAGGGGAATCGATGAGCAGCGGCGCCTGCTTGCGGGCCAGCTGCGGGAAGTGCTCGAGCAGAGGCTCGTTGGCCTCGACCAGCTCCCGCCACGCCTCCAGTCCGAACACCGGCTCGGCGACGAGCAGCTCGAACGCCATGTCCTCGTCCTGCCGTGCCAGCGGCAGGCACTGCGAGCGCTCCAGGATCAGGTTGGCGGTCATCAAGCGGGGAGCGATCGGGCGGCGCGTCAGGTCGTCGACCGGCTTGGAGCGATGCCTCATCGCGTGCAGAACTCCAAGGAAGTTGACCATGACGTAGGCGAGGTGGCGATGCCCGTCGTCGACGATCAGGTTCAGGTCGACGTCGTCCGACGCGCGGAATCCGCCGCTCGCGAGCGACCCCGCTATCGAGACGCTCCTGACGAAGGGAGCGAGCGTGACCAGCGTGCGCACGAAATCGAGGGTCATCGGGATGTACGGGGCCGACTCGCTCCCGTGGGAAGCGGCGCGAGCGTGGATCGCCCCGACCTTGTCGAGGGCATCGCGCTCGACGACAATGCCGCCGTCGGTTGCCAGGTCGGGATGCGCTGCGACCGTCCACCGCGCCTCTGACTCCGAGATCGCGCCGCCCAGGCAGAGCTCGCCAAGGCGCGCCGGAGTCACCGCGTAGCCTCGCCTCCGCAGCAACGCGATCGTTCGGCAAAGTCGGTCGGAGACGGCGGCCGAGCGCTCTCCCAGGTAACCGACGGCCACTGGCTGGGATACGGCCAAGGGTTACGTGAGATCATCGAACAAATCCCGAAGTCACGGCTTGACCACCGGAGGACGTACATGACCGCCGACGGACATTTCCAGGTTCCCCAGCCCACCAATGAGGCGGTCCGCTCCTATGCTCCGAGCGACCCGCACCGCAAGACCATCAAATCCAAACTGGCGGAGCTGACAGACGCCAGGACTGAGGTACCGATGCTGATCGGCGGCGAGCGGCGCTGGGGAGCATCGCGCGGAGACATCCGCTCACCTCACCGTCATGAGCTGGCGATCGCGGAGTACGCGGTAGGCGGCACGAAGGACATAGACGACGCGATCAACGCCGCGCTTGGCGCCCGCAGGATGTGGGCGGCCACCTCGTACGAGGAACGCGCTGCGGTGCTGCTGCGTGCCGCGTCGCTCCTCGCGGGCCCGTGGCGAGACACGGTCAACGCCGCGACCATGCTCGGCCAGTCCAAGACAGTCCACCAGGCCGAGATCGACGCGGCGTGCGAGACGATCGACTTCTGGCGCTACAACGCTTACTTCGGCGACCAGCTCCTGCGCAACCAGCCCTACAACGACGGCACGGCTTGGAACCGGCTCGAGTACCGGCCGCTCGAGGGCTTTGTCTTCGCGGTGAGCCCATTCAACTTCACGTCGATCGCGGGCAACCTGCCGACCGCGCCGATGCTCATGGGCAACACGGTTGTGTTCAAGCCCGCGACCCAGACGCTGCTCGTCAGTCACTTTCTGATGGAGCTTCTGATCGAGGCGGGCATGCCACCGGGCGTGATCAACATGGTGAGCGGGAGCGCGGCGGAGATCTCGAACAAGGTGCTGAATCATCCCGATCTCGCCGGCATTCACTTCACCGGCTCGACCGAGGTGTTTCACGGCATGTGGCGCGAGGTCGGTCAGAACATCGACCGCTACCGCACTTACCCGCGTCTTGTCGGCGAGACCGGCGGCAAGGACTTCGTGGTCGCGCACGACTCCGCCGACACCGACGCGCTGCGCACCGCGCTGGTGCGTGGCGCTTTCGAGTACCAGGGCCAGAAGTGCTCGGCCGCTTCGCGCGCGTACATCCCGCAATCCATGTGGAAGGCGATGAGGTCGGAGCTCGTCGACCTGGTGGAGGCGATTCCCCAGGGCGACGTCGCCGACTTCCGCAACTTCATGGGCGCCGTCATCGACGAGCGCGCGTACCGCAACCACATGACTGCGATCGAGTTCGCGAACAAGGAACAATCGGCGAAGGTCATCGCCGGCGGCCGCGGCGACGACAGCGTCGGCTGGTTCATCCGCCCGACGGTGATCGAGACGACAGACCCGAACTTCAAGCTCATGCGGGAGGAGCTGTTCGGTCCGATCCTCACCGTGTATCCCTACGCCGACGGCAAGTACGACGAGACGCTCGACCTGTGCGACCGCACGAGCCCATACGGATTGACTGGCGCCGTTTTTGCGCGTGACCGTCAGGCGATCCGCACGGCGTCGGAGAAGCTCGTCAACGCGGCGGGGAACTTCTACATCAACGACAAGCCAACGGGCGCTGTGGTCGGCATGCAGCCGTTCGGCGGCGCGCGCGCGTCGGGTACCAACGACAAGGCAGGCTCGTTCCTCAACCTGATTCGCTGGGTCAGCCCACGCATCATCAAGGAGACCTACGTGCCGCCCACGAATCACAGCTATCCGTTCATGGATGACGACCACGAGCGAGGCGCGCTCTAAAAGGCACCCCGTCAGGTACGAGGTCGACGGGGCGGTCGTCACCGTCACCATCGACCGGCCCGAGGTGCGCAACGCCGTGGACGGGGCGACGGCAGCGGCGCTCGCGGATGCGTTTCGGCGTTTCGACGCGGATGAATCTCTGTCGGTGGCGGTGCTCACCGGCGCCGACGGGAACTTCTGCGGCGGCTTCGACCTGAAGGCTCTCGCCCGCGAAGATTCGTACCGGCTGAGCGAGTCGGGTGACGGCCCGATGGGACCGACCCGCATGCAGCTCGGCAAGCCAGTCGTCGCGGCGATCGAGGGCTACGCCGTCGGCGGCGGGCTCGAGCTCGCGATCTGGTGCGACCTTCGCGTTGCCGCACGCGACGCGACCCTCGGAATGCTGAACCGGAGATTCGGCGTGCCCGCCATCGACCTCGGCACGATCCGGCTGCCCCGGATGATCGGGCAGGGGCGGGCGCTCGATCTGATCCTCACCGGTCGAGCGGTCCCGGCCGACGACGCGCTGCAGATGGGCCTGGTGGACCGCGTCGTCCACGCCGGCCATGCGCTGGCCGGGGCTCAGGCGATGGCGCGCGACCTGGCCGCGTTTCCCCAGGAAGGGCTGCGGGCAGATCGGCGCAGCGTCCTGAACCAGTGGTCCCTCTCGCTCGAGGACGCCGCCGCTGCCGAGTACCGGGGCGGCGCGGATGTCATTGCTTCGGGCGAAGCTCGAGAGGGCGCGCGTCGATTTGTGGAAGGGTCAGGCCGGCATGGGACCTGACCGCGGCGAGGGACAGGAGCGCGAGCCCGCCGATCTCTGACGCGATGACCGGCACCGGGCCCCAGATCGGCTCTCCTTCGATCGCGAACACCGCGGCGAGGATGTAGACCCACGCCCAGCGCGGAGGGTCCGACCTGAGCACCAGCCACGCGGCCAGTCCGAGTATCGCCAGGTCATCGAGGTGCGCGTACGGCGTGGCGAGCATGCCGCCGACGAGGGCGCAGGCGTAGACCCACGCGACGCCACGATGGCGAAGCCAGTTCGCGATGAGGATCGTCCATGCGGCGATGAAGATCTCGGCTGACCGGACGCCGAGGGTCAGCTCGCGGTTGACCGGCACGGAGGCGGCGAAATTCAAACGATCGAGGTAGGCGCTCACTCCGCCGGGTCCAAGCGCGATCGCGGACATGAGCGCCAGCGCCCCGAGCGCGATCACGGTCCCGGCGAACGCGCGATTCTCACGAGCGGCGAGCAGCGCCAGGGGCAGAAGAAACGCCAGCTGTGGCTTGAGCGCAAGCGCACCGAGCGCGACTCCGGCCCACACCTTGCGATTCGCTCGCATGAGCGCATAGGAGCCCGCCACCCCCGCAGCGACGAACAGCCCTGGTTGCCCGAGCTGCAGGCCGTAGATCACTGGCAGCCACCCGATTGCGGCGAGGAGATAGATGACGCGCGCGCGACCCGCGCCGGGCGAAGCCCACAGCCACGTGAGGCCGAGCGCGACGAGCAGCAGGGCGCTCCACGTCCAGTACGCGACTGGATAGGGCAGCGCGGTCAGCGGCAGCGCGAGCCATGCGACCGGTGGTGGGCTGATGTATCGCGCGAGCCCGGCGATCGTGATCCCCGAGCCCAACGCATTGAGCTCGGCCTGCTGCATCGCGAGGTCGTAGATCGAAGACCAGCCGTGGCCCCAACCGATTTGCGCTGCCGCGTAATAAAACGTGAAGTCGTTGTGGAAGTGGTCTGCGGCGTAGGCGAGGAACCACTGGTAGAGGTCGAACGCGGCAAACAACGTTGCGGTGGCAGCGCCGGCCGCGATTCCGAGGTTCCGCCAGCGGCGGGAAGCTTGCGCCACGGCGGCAGGTTACCGTTTAGGCGCATGGTCTCCGCCGGTTTTGACGCCAGAACCCTCGAGCTCCGCGATGGCACCAGGCTGCAGATCCGGCCCATCGTCCCGGAGGACGAGCCGCTCCTGCACGAAGCCGTGGCGGCGATGTCGGAGCGGACCGTCTACTTCCGCTTCTTCTCCCCGATCAAACGCATGTCCGACGCGCTGGCGCACCGCCTGGCGGTGGTCGACTACCGCGACCGCTTCGCGATCGTCGCGGCGACGCGCCGGCCGCACGGTCCCAGCCACAGGGAGAGGATCGTCGGCGTCGCACGCTACGACCGCGCCCGCGACACGGATGTGGCCGAGGTGGCCGTCGCGGTCATCGACGAGTTCCAGCACCGCGGCCTGGGGAGCGTCCTGCTCGCAGAGCTGGCGCGGGTCGCCCGGGGCCAGGGGATCAGGAGCTTCCAGCTGATCGTCCTGCCCGAGAACCGCGAGATGCTCGGACTGCTGCGCAAGATGGGTTGGATCCACCAGGCGAAGCTCAGCGGCGGGGTGTACGAGATCTCGTTCGACCTTCCGGACCTGGCCTGATGGATGCGCAGCTCCTCGCGTTCGCCGGCGTCTCGTTGCTCCTCGCGGTGACCCCCGGCCCGGACATGGCGGTCGTCACGAGGAATGCTCTCGCGCACGGCCGTCGCGGCGTCGTGCTCACGACAGGCGGCATCGCACTCGCGCTTGTCATCTGGGTGACCGCGACGGCGGTCGGCGTGTCCGCGCTTTTGCGGTCATCGGGCGAGGTCCTCTTCCTGCTCAAGATCGTCGGTGCGTGCTATCTCGCGTACCTGGGCGTGCGCACGCTGTTAGAGTCACGCGCGCAGCCGGCCGATCTCCTCGCCGCGACACCTCCGGCGGCGCCGGCGCACGCGGTTTTCCGCCAGGGTTTCCTTTCAGCGATAAGCAATCCCAAGCTCGGCGTCTTCTTCGTGACCTTCCTACCGCAGTTCGTGCTGCCGGGACAGGCCGTGCTGCCGAGGCTGCTGGAGCTCGGCGTCATCTTCGCGGTGATCGGGTGGCTCTGGATGAACGTCTACGGCCTGTTCGTCACACGCTTGCGTCAGGTCATCACCGCGCCGCGCGTCCGGCAGTGGATGCAGCGTGTGACGGGCGTGGTCCTGCTCGGCTTCGGCGCGCGCCTCGCGCTCGAACGCGTCTAGAGGCCCCTAGCTACCCCAGACGAACTCCGTGCACAGGTAGTCGAAAGCCTGCCCCTCCGGCATCCCGTTCGGGAAGCCCTTCACGTCGGATGGATTGAGAGCAAAGACCGCAGCCGTGACGTTGTGCTGGCTGGCGACGATGACCGCGAAGCGGACTTTGACCGCCGTCTGCGAGGTGCCGACGAAGCTCGCCGAGTAGATCTCACCGACGCCGTCCTGGTTTCCTATGTGCGCGCCCTTCAATGGCGACACCGCGGTCACATCCTGAAACTGCGACGACGGCAGCGCAGCGACGGTCGACTGCAGGACCTGGTCGGTGTTGCTGCCGCTGGATCCGACCACTGACACCAATCCGAGCTTCGTCCCGAGGACGACGCCGTTCGCGTCCTCCGACCGGACGGTCCACGCGGACGAGTAGTTGACCTGGAACTTGTAGGCCGCGCTGCGCCACGAAGCTTCCTCCGCGAGCGCCGTGACGAACTTCGGCGAGCAGTTCGAGGTGCAGGTGGAGTGGCTGCCCGACGCGAACTGCTGCGCGGCGATCCCACCCACGACGACCGCGACGACGATGAGGATGACGACCAACCCGCCCGCGATCAGAGCCGGCGCCAGGCGGTAGTGGCCGGCGGTCGGATATCGCGGTGGTGGCGCGGACGGGTACCGATACGCGGGCTGCGCCGCGACGGCCTGGAGCGGAACCGGCGTTCCGCATCGACCGCAGTACGTCGCACCGGGAGCGAGCGGAGCACCGCACCGCCCGCAATAGCGCGATGTTTGCTGGTAAGCCATCAAGCCCCGCTCGCCACTCTGGGCTTGCCCTTCGGCGCAGCCGAGCGTGCGGCGCCACACGCGGGACAGAACGCCATCGTGGGCACGATGCGATGGCACTCGGGACACATCGAGTCGGGTCCGATCTCGTGCTCGGCGCCCTCGACCAGGAGCGCATCGTGGATCACCAGGCGCAGGTAGAGAAGCAGAGCGATGGCCACGATGAGCACCACCCCGACGTCCAGCGCCAGGTCCTGCTCGAGGAACGCATTGACGCCGAGCAGCAGCTGGGTTCCGAAGGCAACGATGAGCGTCGCCACGAGGCTCGACTGCCAGGGCCGGCCCGCCCGCCTGCGGTCAAAGCGCTCGAGCCATATCGACGCGGACACAACTCCCGTCGTGCACGCGTTGATCAGCATGGTCAGCAAACCGGCCTGGGTGAGGCGCACTGCCCAACCGATGGTCGAGCCGGTTCCTTGCAGCGGCCCCGTAAGAAGTGGCCACAGAAACGTGAGCGAGCTAGTCAGCGTGAACCCGAGCGCGGATGCGGCGCCGAAGGTCAGGCCGTCGAGCGGCTCTCGGAACTGCCGCCGGAAAGAGAACAAGAACAGCGGCCCGGCAAGCATCAGAAGCTGCCCGACGACCGGGATGACAATCGCCTCGAGGAAGAACGCGGTCCCGCGGTCGCCGGTCATGAGCCGCGTGGCGAGCGATCCGCCGAAGAGGTAGGCGGACACAAACCCGAGGATGGCACCCACCACCATCGTCGCCCCGATGACGAGCCACGGTTCGGAGTTGTAGACCTCGACCTCGTACAGGTAGATGAGGTACAGCGCGGGGAGGACGAACACCGCCGCCGCGGTCGCGGGCGCAAAGAGGTGCAGGGCCGAGAGCACCAGCACCAAAGCAGCGCCGGCGATCAACGCCAGGCGGAACGGCCCGCCCCGACGGTGGGGGAGGTGAGGGAACAGCGTCGTGATGATGGAGACGTGCGCGACGTGCTCGGTCGGAGTCGCGGCGAATGCGTGGGTCCGGCGCTTGCTGTCGGATATGAGGTGCGCCCCGCAGTGACCGCAGAAATCGCCGGCGGGAACCAGCGACTCGCAGTGCGGACACGTCACGAGCGGCGGACCCTCGACCTCCTCGCTCACGAGCCCCCGCTCTTGATGTACCGCATCCATGCCGCGTCGAGCGCGGCCGCGTCCATGCTGCCCCAGCCGGTCGCGAAGTCCCACCCGCTGCCCGCGTCGTAGAAGAGGTTGTTCCCCGTGGTGACGTCGTGGAACGGTCGCGGGCTGAGCTTGGTGGTGTTCTCGCCCATCCAGTAGATCGCAGGGTTGGCGAATCCGACCTCGCGCAAGCCCTTCTGCTTCAAGTCCTGGTCGATCAGGGCGACGGTGGCGGCCCACAGCGGGGTCGCCGCGGAGGTGCCTCCCGCCTGGCCGTCATGGCCCTGGAACACGATGTGGAATCCGGTCGATGGGTCGGCGTCTGCCGCTACATCCGGCACCTCGCGCTCGCCGTGCGCCGCCGGCTGGGCCTCGTTCCTCTGGTAGTCCGGTGTGCCGTAGAACTGGCTGGCGCCGCCGCCCCCGCCGCTCTGGTCGATCGGGCTGCCCCACGCGTACTCCTGGTAGTAGGCGCCCTGGGCTGACTGGAACACGCTCGTGCCGCCGACCGCGGTGACGCTCGGCAGCGTCGACGGGAAGCTGGCGGCGGGGCTCTGGTCGAGCCCGCACGTGTAGGCGCCCGTGTCCCCGCTTGCGACCAGATGTGTCATTCCCAGCGCGACGGCTCGGTCCTGGATCGACGCGTAGGTGTTGCGCGCGCCGCCCGGCGTGTCGACCTCGCAGGAGCCGAGGCTTTCCGAGATGATCGACCCGAGGTGGTCGGTCACCATCTGGTCGAAGGCGCGGTCGGAGTGACCGAAATCAGGCGCCGAGAAGTACACGACGATCTTCGCCGCAGGCGCGACCTCGTGGAGGATCTCGAGGTCGAGCACCGTCTCGCCGGCCGGCTTCTCCGGCGTGCCCCAGCTCGGATCGCGCTTGGTCGTGACCAGCTGGTCGAACCCGGGTAGTCCGAATTTCGATGCGAACTTGTTGACGTCGTCGAGGTTCGGCATGTCGTCGATCTCGGGGAGCAGGATCGTCTGGCCGGCGCCGTCTAGGCCGGCATCGCGGAGAGGTTTGAGGTTATAGAGGTTTATGACATCGACGGGCGTGAGCCCACCCGCGCGCACGGCGTAGCGCTGCATGCGCGGGTAGTTGTCGAGGCCGCTGACGTCACTGCTTACGGCGGCAAGGGCCGCAGGCATGCGCGGCGCTTGAAGGGCGGCGTAGAAAGTCCTCCCGTCCGGCATGCGGTAGCTCTCGATCCGGACCCCCAAAAGGGCGGAGGCTGAGGGCGCCGGACCGTCGGCGAGGATCAGGCTCGACGGCGTGTGCCACGACGAGCGAAGTCCCGCGTCGTTCACGACCTGCACCGCGCGCGCGACCAGCGCCGGATCCGGTCGCGGGGTCCGGAGGCCAAAGTTGAGGTCGACCGACGTGGCTGGACCCGCCGGCCCGAGGTCGGTCGAGCGCCTGATCGCGTCGAGCAGCGTCGGGGGCGGCTTCGCGATCGCATCAGTTTGCGGGGGTCGCTGAGCAAGGTTCGGATGCGGATTGCCGCAGGCCCAGGCCGCCATGAGGACCACCAGGAAGACCGCCCGGACTTTCAACGAAAGCTAGCTTCCCAGACCTCGGCCTCGTACACGACCTCGAAGCCGAGCTTGCCGTACACGTCGTAGGCCCGCATCGGGTTCAGACCGTCGACGTACAGCGAAGCATGTTGCGCGCCGAAATCGCGCAGCCGGCGCATCTCCTCGGCGACCAACCATCCGGCCAGGCCGCGCCGCCGGTGCTCGGGCACGGTGCCGACAGAGCTGATAAGGCCGACCGGCTGCGGGCGGGGATCTCCCCCGAACTCCTCGGTCTCCCCGAGCGTTATCGCCGCCGGGGCGCGAGTCGTCGAGGTCACGGCCATGATGCACAGCTCCGCGGGTTTGCCGCCCACTATCTCGGCCTCACTACGCGGTGCGAACCGCCAGTGGTCGGCGAAGGAGCGGTTGAACATCTCGGTCCACAAGCCGGGGGCTGCGCGGGTGCCGTCGACCAGCTCATAGCCGGGCACCGGCGCCACGTCGGGAAGGGAATCGCCGAGGCTTCGGTCCATGCGCCACCACGGCCGTGCGCGCCGAAGGCCCAGCCTCTCCAGGCCATCACCGCGGCTTCTGGCCGTCATCGTGTGGACGATCGTTGCGCCCGCCGCCTGCGCAAACAGCACTCCCCACTCCACGGCGTCGATGTAGGCGTCGCCCTGGCCCGCGGCGTAGACGTCGGCGAGCAGTCCATCAGGGCCTGGCCGCGCCACGACCAACACCGCACCCTCGAGATGTCCGTTGTGCTCGATCACCCGTGACTTTCCGGACCAGTCGAATCGCGCCAGCCTGGCGCGTGTCCGCGACTCGCTGGGAGCGGAGTCCTGGCGGCCGACCTCGACCTCGTGGCGGAACAGCTCGACGATCTGACCGAGGTCTTCGGGCCTTCCGGGTCTCATGCGGTCACCCGCGTCACCACCTCACGGACCTCGGGTATCTCGCGCAGGATCCGCTCCTCGAGCTGGCTCTCGATGTCGTGCGCGTGGTCGAGCGTCATCTCGCCCGCAAGCTCGGCGACGACATGCGCGTGGATCCCGTTGCGCCGGTCGCTGAGCTCGACGTCCACGAGCCGCTTCACCTCCGGGTGCGTCTCGACGACCAGTCGTATTCGCTCGGCGAGCTGGATGCGCTGCGCGGTAACGTCCTCGCCCAGGACCACCTGTGGCTCGATGGGTTCGAGGTGGATGTCGATGCGTCCCACCTCCGGCAGCTCCGCCTTGATCGAGCGTTCCAGCTCGCGGCTTGTCCGGGTTGCGGCCGCAAGCTTCTCGTCGGCGGGCAGCTTCGCATGCATCGTGACATGGAGCGAACCGTCAGCCTCGCGCTCGAGCGTGACGTTGTGCAGGTCGCGGACGCCGCCGTTGCGAGCGGCTGCGGCGTGAATCCTCTCGACGAGGTCGCTCTCACGCTGTTCGCCCTGCACGGACACCTCGAGGTCGAGCCCGGGGAGCACCGACTGGGCGCTCTTCTTGACGTCGTCGACCAGCGCGCTCGCGGCCTCGACCGGGAGCATGCGGCCGGTGGCGATGCTCGCGTCGCCGATCATGTTTGGGCCTGAACGCCGTACGCGCACCGAGCGCACCTCCCGCACGCCGGCCACCTTACGGATGGCGTTCCGGAGCTGGTCTTCCGCGCCCGCGGGAGCGCGGTCGATGAGGATATCGCCCGAGCGCCAGGTGAGCAGCCCGGCCGCGCGCAAGATGACGACCGCAACCAGCAGCGCCGCAGCCGCGTCGGCCCAGACCAGTCCCGCGCGCACTCCGATCAGCCCGACCAGGACACCGATGTTGGCGAAGACGTCCGCGAGCCGGTCGGTGGCGTCGGCGAGCATCGCGTCGCTGGAGATGGCCCGTCCGATGCGCCGCATCACGATGGCGCGTCCAGACTCGATGAATATCGTCCCAATTAGTAGAACGAAGGCGTAGCCCGTTGGGTTGACGGGAGGCCCGCCTACGACAAAACGGCGAATCGCCTCGAACGCGATCGCCAGGGCGATGATGACCAGCAGCATCCCCTCCGCGAACGCGGCAAGATTCTCGGTGCGGCCGTGGCCGTACGGATGCTCTCGATCGGCAGGCTTGCGAGCGGTGCGTACGGCGAGCAGGGTGAAGATGCTCGCCGCCAGGTCGAAGAGGGAATGGCCTGCTTCGCTCAGGATGCCCAGGCTTCCTGTCAGCAGGCCGACGACCAGCTTGGCCGCGACCAGGCCGGCACCGATCCCGACCGAGGCCAGAGCGACGAGCTCTGGCCGGCGCTCGAGTGACTTCATGGACTACCTCAATAGTGCGGCGGTCGCGAACAGCTGGTCTTCGGTGCCCAGCGCGATGACCAGGTCCCCGTCTTCCAGCCGGGTCACCGCCGGAGGGTTCGTGACCACCGTGCCGTCGAGCCGGCGCACCGCCAGCACCTTGGCCCCCTCTGGCGAAAGCAATCCCGCGTCTTCGAGCGTCTTGCCGGCCGCCTTGGTCCCCGACTCGACCACCATCTCCTCGACGCCGATCCCCGCCTCGCCGTGATGCAGGGTGTCCAGCAGCTCGACCATGGCGGGACGGATCGCCAGCTCCGCCATCCGGTGGCCGGCCATGACGTACGGCGAGATGGTCCGCGTGGCGCCCGCGAGCTCGAGGCGGCGGATCGAGTCCGGGCGGCCGGCCCTCGCGACGATGTAGAGGTTGGGGTTGAAGGCGCGGGCCGCGAGCACGATGTACACAGCTCGCTCGTCCGAGTCGACTGCCGAGATCAGCCCCCGCGCCCGCTCGATGCCGGCCTGCTTGAGGATCTCCTCCTTGGAGGCATCGCCTGCGATGTGGAGGCGGCCCTCGGCGCGAATCCGGTCCAGCGCCTCGTCGGTCTGGTCGATGACGACGTACGGCACCCTGTGCGCCTCGAACTCGGCGACGACCTGGGTCCCGATGCGGCCGTAGCCGCAGATGATGAAGTGGTCGCGTAGCGCGTCGAGGTCTCGCTGCAACTGTCGCTCCCTCCGATACCTGCCGAATGCATTGTCCGCCAGCGTCTCCGCGAAAACCCCGAAGCCGTAGAGCATCGTCCCGACGCCGACCACGATCAGCCCCGACGTGAAGAGGCGGCCAGGCCAGCCCTGCGGACGTACTTCCGTGTAGCCGACGGTGCTGATGGTGATGATCACCATGTAGAACGAATCGAGCAGGCTCCACCCGTTGATGAGCATGTAGCCCGCGACTCCCACGACGATCACGATGCCGAGCAGGATCGCGGCGAGGCGAAAACGGCGGAGCGGATGCTCCAGTCGCCTCATTCTTCGGCCAGTCAGCCGCCCCCGCCCGGACCTTCCAGGCCTGGCTTGGTCATCTTGCCCAGGTCGAGCACCTTGTTCAGCTCCCGTTCGCTGACGCCTCGACCGCGCGCGAGCTGCCGGATCGAGCGGCCGGTGCGCATCGACTCCTTGGCCAGCTTCGCCGCCTCGTCGTACCCGAGGACCGGGTTGAGTGCGGTAGCCAGCATCGGGCTGCGCTCGACCAGCTCGGGTCCGCGGTCGGTCGCCTGCAGGCCTTCGACGCAGCGCTCGGAGAAGTTGCCCGCGGCCGCGGCCAGAAGCGTGATCGACTCGAGCATCGCGAAACCGGCGACGGGCATCATGACGTTGAGCTCGAACAGGCTGCCGGCCTGTCCGCTGATCACAACGGTGGTGTCGTTGCCGTACACGCGGGCGATGACCATCAGCAGAGACTCGATGATCACCGGGTTGACCTTGCCGGGCATGATGCTCGAGCCAGGCTGCGTCTCCGGGAGGCGCAGCTCGCCCAGCCCGGCGATCGGGCCCGTGCCCATCAGACGGATGTCGGATCCGATCTTCCACAGGCTCGTGCCGATCGTGCGCAGAGCGCCATGGGCTGCGACCAGAACGTCGAGCGTCGCCTGCGCGTGGAAGTGGTTGGACGTCTCGCGGACGGGCAGGCGAGTGGCCTTCGCCAACCGGGCGACAGCGATCCGCGCGTACTGCGGGTGCGAGTTCAAGCCCGTGCCCACCGCGGTTCCGCCGAGCGGAACGCGGGTCAGCTCGTCGATGGCGGCTCGCCCCCTCCGGATCGACTCCTCGACCTGGCCCGCATAGCCCTTGAACTCCTGGCCGAGACGAATCGGGGTTGCGTCCTGGAGGTGAGTGCGGCCGGTCTTGATCACCGGCCAGAACTCTTTGCTCTTCGCCTCGAGAGCACGTTGCAGCCGCTCGAGTGCCGGGATCAGCTCGTCGTTGATGGCGATGGCCGAGGCGAGCTGGATCGAGGTGGGGATGACATCGTTCGACGACTGGCCCAGGTTGACGTGATCGTTGGGGTGGATGAGCTTCGAGCCGCGCTCGCCGCCGAGGATCTCGGTGGCGCGGTTGGCGATGACCTCGTTGGCGTTCGTGTTGCTCGAGGTCGCCGATCCCGTCTGGTAGACGTCGATCGGAAACTGGTCGTCGAGCTTGCCGTCGATGATCTCCTGCGCGGCCGCGGTGATCGCACGCGCGCGCCGACGCGACAGCAGGCCGAGCTCTCGGTTGGTCTGCGCGGCCGCTTTCTTGACCATTCCAATCGCGCGGATCAATCGGTGTGGCAGCGGCTGTCCGGATATGGGGAAGTTCAGGACGGCGCGCTGTGTCGACGCGCCGTAGTACGCGCCTGCCGGAACGTCCATGTCGCCCATCGAGTCGTGCTCGATGCGTGTCCTCTTTGCCACTTCTGCGGTGATTCTAGAGTTCCGTTGGAATGCGTCTGGCCGCGCTGGACATCGGCTCGAACACGGTGCACATCCTCGTCGCGGAC
>DATKFA010000439.1:0-4900 GCA_035511715.1 Candidatus Acidiferrum sp.
GCTCGCCAACGAGGCGGCCAAGCAGCTGGAGGAGGAAGACATCGACGCCGAGGTCGTCGACCTTCGCTCGATCCGGCCGATCGACTGGCAGCCGATCATCGACTCCGTCCGCAAGACGAGCCGTTGCGTCGTGGTGGAGGAAGGCTGGTCGACCTACGGCGTGACGGCCGAGCTCGCAGCCGGCGTGCAGGAAAAAGCCTTCGACTACCTCGACGCGCCGGTGCGGCGCCTGGGCGGCGCCCAGGTGCCCATGCCCTACAGCCAACCCCTGGAGAAGGCGTCGATCCCGACGTCTGAGGACATCAAGCGCCTGGTACGCGCGACCGTCGGTAGGAAGGTCGATGTCTGACATCAACATGCCCAAGCTCTCCGACACGATGGAGGAGGGCACGATCGTCGAGTGGAAGAAGAAGAGCGGGGACCAGGTGAAGTCCGGGGACGTGCTGGCCGAGGTCGAGTCCGACAAGGCGACGTTTGACCTCGAGGCCGACGCCGACGGGACCCTGCAGATCCTGGTCGAGCAGGGCGTTCCCGCCAAGATCGGCGCGCCGATAGCGCGCATCGGCGACGCGGGCGCGCCTGCGCCGGAGCCGGCGAAACCGAAGGCAAAAGAGCCGGCAACGGAACCCGAGAAGCCGGCACCTGTCGCTGAGAAACCGGCACCCGTCGCTGAGAAGCCTGCGCCGGCTCCTGCAAAGCCGGCGCCTGCACCCGCGCCCGAGCAAGCGGACGGTCAGCAGGTCAGGGCGTCGCCGCTGGCCAGGCGGCTGGCGGAGGAGATGGGCGTCGACCTGGCCTCGATCAAGGGCACCGGACCAGAAGGCCGGATCGTCAAGGAAGACGTCATGGCCGCTGGCACCGCCCGACCCACCGCCGACCGTCGGCGCCCTCAGCCTGCGACCGACCGGCGCGCCGGAGCCGACGTCGAGATCGTCGAGCCGACGCGGAAGCAGGCCACCATCGCGCGGCGGATGGCGGAGTCCAAGTCGACGGTGCCCGAGTTTCAGGTCACCGTCGAGGCCCGGGTCGACCTCGCCGTGAGCATGCGCCAGCAGCTGAAGGACTCGGTGCCCGGCGCGGAGAAGGTCACGATGACCGACTTCCTGGTCCGCGCCTGCGCCCTCGCGCTTCGCAAATTCCCCGAGGTCAACAGCTCGTGGATCGATGGCAAGTTCCAGCGCAAACGCTCGATCAACATCGGCCTCGCCGTGGCGCCAAGCCAGGGCATGGGACTTCTCGTTCCGGTGGTGCACGACGCGGACCTGAAGGACATCGTGCAGATCTCGATCGAGGCACGTCAGGTGATCGAGCGTGCTCGCGCGGGCCGGCCGAACGAGGGCGACCTCAGCGGTGCGACGTTCTCCATCTCCAACCTCGGGATGTACGGGGTCGACGAGTTCACCGGGATCATCAACCCGCCCGAGGCGGCGATCCTCGCCGTGGGCGCGATCAAGGATGTGCCGGTCGTCCAGGGTGAGCGCATCGTCCCGGGCAAGGTGCTGCGAATGACGCTATCGGTCGACCACCGGGTTTTCTACGGTGCGACGGCGGCCCAATTCATGGCCGAGGTCAAGCGGCTGGTCGAGAACCCGGTCACGTTACTGGTGAACGGGAGCAGCGCCTCCTAGGCCCGCAAGACTCAGCTGTTTCCATCTGGTCCCGCCGTCATCGCTCGAGAACAGTGTCGTCGCGTCATCACCCGGGCGGTTGCTGGTCACCCAGAGATGCATCGGATCCGCTGCGCTGACCAGGTAGGTGTTCGACGGCTGCGAAAGGCAGCGCCAGGTGACACCTCCATCAGCTGTAGTCAGCAGACCGGTGGTCGCCTTCACGCCGCCCGCTCCAGTATTTTCGGCAAGCCAACCTCGCTCCTCAGTCGCGAACAGCGGTCCGACGAAGTGTCCACCCCAGCAATTTCCGGCCGCGGTCGTTTTCGGATTGCCGAGACTCGACCAGCTGTTCCCGCCGTCTGTGGTTCGGTACAGCTCGTAGGCCGTGCAGGTGGTGGCTGAGCAGTAGCCGCCGTCCTGTGTCATGACCCAGGCTCTCGACGTGTCCGCTGCATCGAGCCCCACGACCGAGCCGGAGGTGGTTCGGAGATGCGTCGTCCACGTTGAGCCTCCATCGCTCGTCACCCGTATGTCGGTGGATCCATCCGGATTTGCTGCGGCCAGCCATCCTCGGTTCGCGGATGCAAAGCGCATGACCATGAGGTTTCCCCCGGCGACGACGGTCCATCGCGCGCCACCGTCCGTCGTTCGCTCCAACTGGGCTGGGCAGCTCGCTGAATAAGGGTTGCAGTTGAGGACGAGAGCCCACGCCGAAAAGGCGTCGATCGCCTGGATCTGGATAACGGGGTCCTCGTGCACGCCATCGTCTGGGATCAAGAGCGACTTCTGCCAGGTCGAGCCACCGTCTTGCGTGCGCAAGACCGCGCCGTAGCAGGGACTGGAAGCGGTCGGCGGAGCCTGCTCGCACGCGACCTGCGGCACGTCGCGCGGAATGAAGCCACCTGCCCAGCCCACGTTGGCGTCGATGAATCGAAGCGATGTGAGGCGGGCTGCGGGCACGTTGAGCGTTTGCCAGGTCACACCACCATTCATCGTCCGTGCGAGCACCGGCCCAGCCCCGGTCCACGACGCGATGTAGCCGACGTTTGAGTCGAGGCGCTGGATCGTCGAGAGGGAGACCGGCGCTCCGGCCGGCAAGATGGTCGGTCCACTCGACGCTGCGACTGAGGGCGAGGCAAGCGCAGACGTCTTCACGCTCACCGGCGTGCTCACACATGCCGCCATGCAAGCGCCGACCGTGGCGCATGTCAGCAGTCTTCTCATTCACGCCGGTCAACGCCGAGCCGAGCGAGTCTGTTACGCGACTGCCGCCGGGGCGCTCTGCTCCGCCTTTGCCGCTGCGTCACGGGACGCAGGGAGCATCAGGTGAATGCGCAGGTTTCCCGTGTCGTCGAAGTCGGCCCACAGCCGCCCCTGCATCGCCGCCGTGAGCTCGCGAGAGATCGACAGCCCCAACCCGACGCCGCCCGCGGCGGCCGAACGCGAAGGATCCGCGCGGTAGAACCGGTCGAACATGCGGTCCGGGTCGGGCCGGTGAGGACCCGTCGGGTTGGAGACGATCGTCTCGACCAGACCACCGCTCAGCCTCGCCACCGCGTTGACGGTCGATTCTTCAGGCGCGTACTTCACGGCGTTGTCGAGAAGGTTGTCGAGAACCTGGTGCAACCGTTCGGGATCCGCCGCGACGGGCGGGATGTCGTCTGGGAAATTGAGCTTGAGGTTCAGCTTGCGTGAGTCCGCGCGAGGGCGGATCATCTCCAGCTCCTGCTCGAGCTGACCGCCGAGGTCGACGGCGGTGATGTGCAGGGAGATGGACCCGGCCTCGACACGCGCGAGGTCGAGCAGCTCCTGCGCCATCCGCAGCACCCGCTCCGATTCCTCGTGGACAATGGTCGCCGCGCGCGTGCGATCTGCGTCGCTCAGCAGGCTGCCATCGACCAGCGCCTGGCTGAACCCGATGAGGCTGGTCAGCGGCGTCTTGAGCTCGTGCGAGACATTGGCGAGAAAATCACGCTGCGCCTTGCGGGCGCGCTCGACCGCTTCGCCCATGCGATTGAAGGCCGATCCCACCAGGCCGATCTCGTCCTGCCCGCTGATGCTCACTCGACGTGCGTAGTTACCTGCGGCGATGTCCTCGGCGGCGGACGCGAGCTGCGTCAGCGGCTTGGTGACGGACCGGCTCACGAGCAGAGCCAGCAGCATCGCGACGATGAGCGCGGCACCGCCGGCCACGAGCAGCCTGCTGGCGAGGCTGCCTGCCGCGGCGGTGGCAACGAGCGACTGGGGCTCGGCAAGCATCACAAACGCGGCGCCGAGCGGGTCGACTCGCTTGCCGGGAAGCCTGATTGCCGCTCCCAGGTAGTTCTGGCCTCCCAGCGGCGCGAACGCCTCGAGCACACCCGTGAACCGCGCCGACTGCGAAAGTGCGATCTGCGAGCCGATCGTGTCCGATCCGCCGCTGTCGTAGACGACGTAGCGCTCGTTGTCGAGAAGGATCAGTCGGGTGGATCCAAGCTGCGGAGCGCGGCTGTTCAGCCGCTCGGTGAAATCGGTGGCCGAGTCGGGGCGGCACAGCGCGGTGCCCGCGACCGCGGGCGCCAGGCACTCGTTGAGCCGCACCTGCATGGCGGCGGAGGTGACCTGGCGGTCGAGCTGGTCCTGCACGCTCCTGTACTCGAGGTCGCGCACCATCACCCACGTCAGTGCGCCGGCGAGGAGGAGGCTGACGGCGACGATGCCGGCCGCGGCAGCGAGGAGACGGAGTCGGAGGGTCAGCTGCCTGCCAGCTCCAGCCGGTACCCGACGCCCCAGACGGTCTGGATGCTCGGGTCGGTGATCTTGGCGGCGGCGAGCTTCTCCCGCACCTGCTGCACGTGCACGTCGACGGTGCGGGTATAGCCGGGGAAGTCGTACCCCCAGACGAGATCCAGAAGCTCGCTGCGCTGGAACACCCGTCCTGGGTGTCTGGCCAACAGGGCGAGCAGGTCGAACTCCTTGGGCCTGAGCTGGACCTTGTCGGCGCCATGCCTCACCTCATGCCGTTCGATGTCCACCTCGAGCTTCCCTGCACGAACGAGCCTGGGCTGGTCGGTCTCGGCGCGAGCCCGGCGGAGCAGCGCCTTGGCCCGCGCCACGAGCTCCTGCGGATGGAACGGCTTCGTGAGGTAGTCGTCGGCCCCAACCTCGAGGCCGACGACCTTGTCGGTGACCTCGTCCCGGGCGGTCAGCATGATGATCGGCACCTGGCTCTGCTTGCGGATCTCCTTGCAGATGGTCAGTCCGTCGATGCCGGGCAGCATGATGTCGAGGATGACCAGGTCGGGCTTGAT
>DATKFA010000440.1:0-2283 GCA_035511715.1 Candidatus Acidiferrum sp.
ACCACCGTTCGACCATGCGCGATCACCAGTCGGTGACGACCCTCCCGGCGACGCAGGAACGCCCGAATCCCTGAGATTGCGCTGCCTCCGCGCCAATCCGATAGCGACTACAAGCGTCCAAAGATAACGAGTCAGCGCTTCGTGCCTGACATCTATTGACGGTTGCGGACGTGGATCGACGAGTTCGGGCAGACCGCGCGGCGCATGGAGCCCTCATGGCGCAGCCCCCGAGCCCGCGACGAGATCGCGATCAGGGTCCCGCGAACGGCCGGAATCCGACCCTAATTGGTCGACGAAGCAGTTGACGGCAGCCGGGCCGGCTCAGATGACACTGGCTTGTTCGAGCGCCGCGATCTCGGCGGCCGACAATCCGAGCCAGTCGCCATAGATCTCGCGGTTATGCTGGCCGAGCTTCGGGCTGGGCACGGTCTCGACCGGGTCGGCGTCGTGGATGCGCAGCGGCGTCGTCGGCACGACGATTCGGCCGATCTCGTCGTGCTCGATCCATTCGAGCATGCCGCGCTCGTGCATGTGGGGGTCGTGCATGACCTCGTCGACGTCGCGCACCGGCGCCAGCGGGATACGGTGCCGTTTGGCGATCGCGAACACCTCCATCTTGCCCAGGGTGCGCGTCCACGCCGCGACCAGCGCGTCGGTCGCCTCGCGATGGGTGACGCGCGCCGCGTTGTCGGCAAACCGCGGGTCGTCGCGCAGATCCTCGCGGCCCATCGCCCGGAGCAGATTGTACCAATGCTCCTCAACCGCGATGTTCATGGCGACGTAGCCGTCATTGGTCGGGTAGACGTTCAACGGTACACGGCCGTGGCTGGCGTTGCCGGTGCGCGGCGGCACCTGGCCGGTCTCGAAATAGGCGTGGAGCTGCGAGGTCAGGCTCGCGTAGGCGGCCTCTTGCATCGCCACTTCGACGAGGCGGCCCCGGCCGGTACGCTCGCGCTCGAACAGCGCGGTGAGGGTGGCGGCATAGAGATGGATCCCGGAAATGAAATCGACGACCGCCGGGCCGGCCTTGACCGGCGGCCCGTCCGCAAAACCGGTCGCCGCGATCAGCCCCGACACCGCCTGGATCGTCAGATCCATCGCCAGATTGTCGCGGTCGGGCCCGGTCAGGCCGTAACCCGAGCCCGAGGCGTAGACGAGGCGCGGGTTTATCTGGTGCAATACCTCCCAACCGACGCCGAGACGGTCCATGACCCCGGGCGCGAAATTCTCCAATAATACGTCGCCGCGCTCGACCATGCGGAACAGCAGCGCGCGGCCGCGCTCATGTTTCAGGTTCAGAGTGACCGCGCGCTTGTTGGAGTTCAGCATCGCGATCGGGAAGGTGGTGCTCTTGCCCGGCGGCGCCCGCCGACGCAGCGGCTCGCCCTGCGGCGGCTCGATCTTGATCACGTCGGCCCCGGCCTTGGCCATCAGCAGGGTCGCATACGGTCCCTGATAGACCTGGCCGAAATCGAGCACGACGATACCGGCGAGCGGCCTGTTGGCACCAGCCAGCATCAGCGGACTTTCTTCTGCTCTAGCCATAGGGACAGCTTGCGGGTGCCGCGGCGCGAGTGTCAACGAGCCCCTCGCTTTTGACGCTGCGGCACGCTCCCGCGACGCCGCCTGTGGCGTCAGGCCGAGGAGCGTCAGCGCGCCGCGCAGCTACGACCTGGTCTCTTCCCGGTAGAGGCTCAAGGCCTTCATCACCGGCGCGTCGCTGAAGCTGAACAAGAAGGCCGGGCGGTCACCGCTATTATTGACGTGCTCGCAGAACGTCCATGTCGGCACCGTGAACACATCCTTTTCTTCCCAGTCGAGCCGTTGGCCGCCCACCAGCGAGTAGCCGGCACCCTCCACCACGTGATAGTTCGTGCAGCAGACGCGGCGACGCGCCCGCGTCTTCTCACCGGGGCGCAGAAGCTGCATATGGCAGGCGATCGTCGGCATCACTGGTCCGCCGGTCACCCGGTTCGTGTATTCGAGCATGATCCCCTCGCCGGCGTCGCAGCTATTGGCGGCAGCCAGCCGCTGCAGGGTGGCTCGCATCTCCGACATCGGGTAGTGCCACTGCGAGGCGTTGACGGTCGCGCCAAAGTCTTGCCTCTCCTGGTGGTACTCCTCATAGAAGCCGGCCTCGAGCATCCGCACCAGCGGGGTATCCAGACCGTCCAGCCAGATCATCGGCGCATCGGTGTCATTGGCGTGGTCGTGCCATGACCAATTGGGGGTCAGAACGAGATCGCCGGGGTACATCGGAACGCGCTCGCCGTTCACGACCGT
>DATKFA010000441.1:0-7161 GCA_035511715.1 Candidatus Acidiferrum sp.
CAGCTACTCGCTCGGCCAGCCGACCCGCACGCTCGATACCGTGACCTACCCGATCATCGCGCAGACAGCCACGCAATCTTGCTGGGGCTCGGTGACGCTGACGTGGGGTGGGTTGTTCGGATGGCAGATGCAGGCCGGTCAGCTCAGCTGCTTTCCTCGCTGATCCCGGCGAACAGATCTGGTTCCGGGACGTCCGGGCCGAGCTTGCCCCGCGCCAGCTGGTAGTACTCAGTACCGAAGGCCAGCTCGTAGATCTGATCCTGCATCGTCGCAAACCAGGATTTGGGATCGTTCTGGCTGACGTGAGCGCGAAACGCGTCGCGCTTGCGCTCGACGTAGTCGTGCACGTCTACGCGTGTGGTCACCAACTCGTCCGGGGTGCCGGCGATGCGCATGTTGCCGCCCATGGCGCGCTGCGCCTCTTCAGGCATCTGCTTGACGAACTCTTCCATCATCGAGCGCGGTATCGCTGTGTAGTACAGCTTCTTCACGGGCGATCCCTCGGCCTCGACAATGTCGAGCGCGGCGTTGGTGACGTGGTGCGCCTTGATGTGGTCGGGGTGTCCGTAGACGCCGTCCTCCGCATAAGTCACCACCACGTCGGGCCGCTCCTCGCGGATGAAGACAGCGAGCCGGCCGGCAGCATCCTCGAGCTTGGCCTGGTGGAACGAGCGCGGATCCTTGTTGTCGGCCGTGTCGACCATGCCTGAGTCGCGATAGCCCAGGAATTCCTGCCGGTCGACACCCAGGATCCCATCGGCGGCCTTCAGCTCGCGAGTCCGTATCTCAGCCAGGTGCGGTCGCGACGCGGTCTCGTCCATGTTGTGGATCTCACCCACCTCGCCCCGGGTCGCGGTGACGAGGACGACGCGGTGGCCTTGCGCCTTGGCCTTCATCATCACTCCGCCGGTCGAGATCGATTCGTCGTCAGGATGCGCGTGCACCAGAAGCAGGGTTCCCATTCAAGAAAGCAACGCGTCGGCGAGCTGCTCGATTCCACCGTGACCGGGTCCGGCGATCGTGCGATCGGCCGCCGCGACCACCTCAGAAGGCGACCCTTCGACCGCGACGCCGAGCCCCGCCCACGCGATCATCGAGGCATCGTTGCGGCCGTCGCCGACCGCGACCGTCTCGGCCTGGTCGACTCCGAGCCGGTCGGACATGAAGCGCAGGGCCGACGCCTTGTCGCTCTCGGCCGACGTGAACTCGAGGTAGTCGGACGTCGACGTGGCCACGTTGAGACGGCCCTTCCAGCGACTTCGTGCCTCGGGAAGGGTCAACTCGAGGGTTTCGGGCGTCGAGACGATGACCAGCTTGGGCGTGGTCGGGCCCATGGCCTCGTCGAGGTCTGGCACCACGTGGATCTCCATTCCCGCGTGCTCCGCGTAGATATGGGCCTCGGGCCGGTCGCGCTCGACGATCAGCCGGTCGTCCCGGTAGGCCTGGACGTGAAGGTCCCGCTCGCGCGCGTACCGGATCACATCCATCGCCAGCTCGTGGGGGACGCCGTGGTCGAGCAGCATGGCTCCGTCGAGCGTGCGCACCTGCGCACCCTGGTAGCAGATGATCGGCCCCGCCAGGCCGAGCCGCTCGACCCACGGCACGGCACCGGGAAACGGACGGCCGGTGCACGCGATTACGTTCACGCCCGCGTCGACGATGCGCTGAAGCGCCGCCACGTCCCGCGGGTCGAGGTTGAGGTGCAGGTCGAGGATCGTCCCGTCCAGGTCCAGCGCGAGGAGCTTGTACCTGAGGGCCAGCGCTATCGCTTGACCTCGGGGTTGACCAGGTTCGGCGGACGGCCGCCCCGCACGGCCGTCGCCATGTTGCGCGCGGCCATCGCGGACATCTCGCTGCGCGTGCGCACCGTCGCGCTTGCGATGTGTGGCGCGAGGATCACGTTCGGCATCGGGATCAGACCGGGGTGCACCGCCGGCTCCCGCTCGTACACGTCGAGCCCGACGCCGGCAAGCTTCTTCGCCGTCAGCGCATCGACGAGCGCAGCCTCGTCGATGACCGGGCCGCGCGAAGTGTTGACGAGGATCGCGTTGCGCTTCATAGCGTTGAACTGCGGCGTGCTGATCAGATGCATGGTTTCCTGGGTCAGCGGCACGTGCACCGAGATGAAATCCGACTCCGCGATCAGGCGGTCGAGGCTCGCGCGCTGCGCGTTCAGCTGCTCTTCGGCCTCAGGTGGCAGCGGCTGAGGGTCGTAGTAGAGGACGCGCATGTTGAAGCCCTTGGCGCGGTGCGCGACGCCGCGCCCGATGCGGCCGATGCCCACGATGCCCAGCGTGGCGCCGAAGACGTCGTGGCCGAGCATCATGTCGATCGCCCAGCCGCGGAATCGGCCAGTCCGCGTGTAGCTGTCGGCCTCGACCACGCGTCGCGCGGTGGCCATGAGCAGCGTGAAGGCGAAGTCGGCGGTGGCGTCGTCCAGCACCCCTGGGGTGTTGGTGACCATCACCTTGTGGGCCGTTGCGGCGCCGACGTCGATGTTGTCGAAGCCAACCGCAACGTTGCTGACGCACTTGAGGCCCGGCATGGACAGGACGGTCTCGCGGACCGGGTCCATCAGCTGGCTCACGATCCCGATGCACCCCTCGGCGGCCTGACGGATGTTGGCCTCGTCAAGCGCCCGATCAGCCGGGTAGCCGATCACCTCGGCCGCCTCGGCGAGGATGCTCGGGCCCGGATCGAGGATCGGGTGCATCAGCAGGACGCGTGGCCGGCCGCTCGAACTCATGGGTTCAACCCGAGATCGGAGGCGATCGGCTTGAGCGCGTCCCGGACGAACACCACGTGCTCGTCGAACGGAACTCCCAGCACCTCGGCCCCCGCCACGAGCTCCTCGCGGTGCACGCCGCGCGCAAAGGCCTTGTCCTTCATCTTCTTGCGCACGGTCGACGCGTCGACGGAGCTCAGTGACTTGTCGGGCTTGACCAGCGCGCAGGCGATGATGAAACCGCACATCTCATCGACGGCGTAGAGCGCTTTGCGTGCGTTCGTGTCGCGCGGGACGTCGAGGTAATCGGCGTGCGAGGCGATGTCGTCGAGGATGTCCGCAGGCCAGCCCTTGTCGCGGAGCATCTGGATGCCACGCATTGGGTGCTGTTCCTTCGTCGGACCGGTCTCGTAGTCCCAGTCGTGGATGAGGCCCAGCACGGCCCAGCGCTCGGGGTCTTCCCCGAACCGCCGCGCGTACGCCTCCATCGCGGCCGAGACGCTGCGCATGTGCCGGCGCAGCTGCTCTGACTGAGTCATCGATGTGACCAGCTCCCAGGCCTCGGCGCGTGTGGGCGACGCGGTCACGGCTTGTCCCACCGGAAAGGACGGTATTTCGCAGACAGGACGATGAACCACGCCACGAGCGGCGTGAAGACGAAGAAGAAGACGAAACCGGGCAGCAACCTCAACCGAGAATCTCCCTCAGAGCTTCGACCAGGACGGAATGTTGCTCGCGGGTGCCGACGGTGATTCGAATCCACCCTGCGATCGGCTCACGATCGTAATGGCGGACGAGAATCTGGCGCTCGCGGAGCGCCTCCACGATGGCGATCGCAGGCTGCGGCGGCCTGGCGAAGAGGAAGTTGGTCGACGACGGCACCACCTCGAAACCGAGCTCGGCGAGGTCAGTAGCAAGCTGCTCGCGGTTGCGGACGACCTCGCCCACCAGACCTTTGTGATGCTCCTCGTCCTCGATCGCCGCGACCGCGGCGACGATGGCGAGCCGGTCCACGTTGTACGAATCCTTGACCGCATCGAGCGCCTCGATGACCTCGCGTGACCCCAGAGCGAATCCGATCCGCAGGCCGGCGAGGCCGTAAGACTTCGAAAACGTGCGGAGGAGCACGACGTTGGGGTGACCGGCGAGCAGCCCGAGGGCCGAGCGCGGCGCGAAGTCCACGTACGCCTCGTCGACCGCCACGACACCCGATGACGCGGTCACCGCAGCCTCGACAGCGGCTCCATCGAACAGCGCGCCGGTCGGCGAGTTGGGGTTGACGATGAACTTAAGCGGCGCGGGGTCTGGCCCGAGGCTCACGGGCAGCTCGTCGAACATCTCGGTCGGATGGGCCGAGGGTGCGACCTCGTGGATGCGACAGAGCGGCTCGAACAGCGGGTACGTCGGCGTCGGAAACGCGACGCGGTCGCCGGCGTCCGCAAACGCGCGAAAGCAGAGCTCGATCAGCTCGTCGCCGCCGTTCCCGACCGTCACCTGCGCCGGATGGAGACCGAACTTTCGCGCGATCGCCTCCCGAGCCGGCGCCGCGGTCGGGCTCGGGTACAGCCTCAGCGTGTCGTCGGCCGCGTCCTTGATCGCTTGA
The DNA here is from genome assembly GCA_035511715.1 of Candidatus Acidiferrum sp. Taxonomy (GTDB): domain Bacteria; phylum Chloroflexota; class Dormibacteria; order Dormibacterales; family Dormibacteraceae; genus 40CM-4-65-16. The sequence goes on from DATKFA010000441.1 coordinate 4,329, forward strand.
ATCACCCTCGGCGACGGGGGCAGCGGCGACTCGTTGGTATTGAGCTTGACCCAGCCTTCACCGTCCGGTGGCTGCTCGCCCGGGACGTAGGGGCGGAATCCCTGGAGAGTCTTCCTCAGGACGCTTTTCGGCATTCGAGCAGAAATGTTTCCAGAGCCAGGCGCGGGCTGACGTTCTGCTCGAGGTAGCCGAGCGTGTCGTACGACAGCTCAAGAAGGCGCGCCCACCGGCCCTGGTCGCGACCGCGGCTCGCGAGCATGCGCCGTCGCAGCTCGATCTGCCAGCTCGCGATCGCGAACACCGCCGGGTCCTCCTCGTCCCCCTCGCTGCGCCGCCACCCCATCTGCTCGGCATCGAGCTGGGCCGCGAGGTGGAGTGGGAGGTCGGCGGGCGCCCCGAAGATCTCCTCGAGACGGCGCGTCCACGAGTGATGCAGCTCGATCACGCCCTCGTCCCTGGCGCGCCGCATCGCCCAACCGGGACGTCCGCCCGACAATTCCGCGAGCAGCCTGGCGCGACGAGCCTCCACCCCGACCTCTGTCAGCAGCTTCTCGATGTCGGGCGCGGGCACCGGATGGAAGAAAACGCGCTGGCATCGCGAGACAACCGTCGGCAGCACCACGAACGGGTTGAGGCTGGACGAGGTCAGGATGATGACCCGGTGAGGGTGCGGTTCCTCGAGCGTTTTGAGGAGCACCCCCTGCGACTCGTCGCGCAGCCGGCCGACGTTCGTCACCAGCGCAACGCGATACGTCCCGAGCGCCGGCTTCAAGTTCAGGAAGTGCTGCAGGCTCAGCTCATGAAACTCAGGCGGCTTGTCGGGAATGAGGCGGATCTCGTTGACATGGATGATCTTGTTGCGGTCGTCTTCCCAGTAGTCGGGGGTACGGGTAAGCGGCGCCTCCGGCAGCAGCGCGGAGGCGAGCGCGCGTGCGGCGGTCGATTTGCCAAGTCCCGCTTCGCCCACGAACAGGTACGCATGAGCCAGCCGGCCGGTGGAGAGCTGGGCGCGCAGCTGCGTCAACGCCTGCGTGTGGCCGACGATCCCTTCAAACGGATCGCCCGGCAGGGGATTTTTCAACGGGCCTCGCCGGCAGCGCGCCGCGCATTTGCCTGCTCGCGCTCGCGCTCGAGCCGCTGCGCCCGGCCTTGCAGCCAGACCTCGCGGATTCGCTGCAGCGCGGTGATGTTGGTCACGATCGCGAGCAAGAAAACGACGCCGTAGAGAACCGGGCCGCCGATGATCAGGCCGATCACTGTCACGACCACCCGCTCGGGCCTCTGGAACAACCCCGACTTGCACGTGAAGCCGAGGCTCTGCGCGCGGGCGCGCACGTAGCTGACGAGGAAGGACCCCGCCAGTGCCGCCATCGTCGCGAGCACGAGCCACCGCTGAAGGGGACCGCCGACGGTGACGAAGTACGCCGCCAGGCCGAGGTAGACGGCGCCCTCCGAGTAGCGGTCGAGCGTGGAGTCAAGGAAGGCACCGTACGGGTAGGAGGCCCTGGTCATGCGCGCCAGCGCGCCATCGAGGATGTCGCACGTGCCGGCGAAGATCAGCACTATTCCGGCCCAGCGCAGCTGGCCGAACGCGGCGAGCCCGGAGGCGAAAAACGTCAGGGCGAGCCCGACGACCGTGACCTGGTTCGGGGTGAGAGGCGTGCGCCCGAGCGCCGCGATCAGGGCCTCGGCGTGGCGGCGGACCCATGCCTCAAACCGCGTGGTGAACACCCGACACCTCCAGTTCTCTCGCCGGCGCGGCGGCGAAAGCTTTGCGCGCCTCGTTGTAGACGTCGACCACCTCGGACACGACGTGCTCCCACGAGTAGCGCCGCGCCTTCTGCAGCGCGTACTCGGACATGCGCAGGCGCAGCTGGGGGTCCCGCGCGAGGATGACCAGCGACGCCGCAAGCTCGCGCCAGTTCTTGGGCTGCACGGTGAGGCTGTCGCGGCCGGGCTCGAGCACTGACATGTAGCCCGGAACCTCGGTGGCTATCACCGGCAGGCCAGAGGCCATTGCCTCCAGCAGCACGATGCCGAAGCTCTCCGCGCCGGTGGCGGGTGCGCAGAAGATGTCGGCGCTGCAGTAGTACCGCGGCTTGACCGACTCGGGCACGAATCCGGCCATCACCACGTCCGGCAGGCGATGACGCGCGATGTACGACTCCACCCGTCCACGCAGCGGGCCGTCGCCGACGACGATCAAGCGGCTGCGCGGAACACGCGGCTTCATCGCGCGATACGCGCGCAGCAGGTCGCCCAGGCCTTTGCGTTTTTCGAGCCGCCCGACGAAAAGGATGTTGAGCTTGTCGTCCCGCAGGTGACGGATCGGGGAATGGCCCGGCCGGTATACCTCGGCGTCGATTCCGTTGGGGATCACGCGCAGCGGGTAGTCGGGGAAGTACCGGTTCACGAATGCGCGTGCGGGCTCGCTCACCGCGATGCCCCGGTGGAGATGAGCGAGGTACGGCTGCAGCAAAGGACGGCCGTAGTAGTAGCCGATGTTGGAATGGGCGAACGCGTGGAAGGTGCCGACGTTCGCCGTCGACGACATCCGCAGCATCGTCATCGGCAGCGCGGGCATCAGCGGCTCGTGGAAGTGAAGGAGGTCGAACCGCTCCTCGGCGATGATCGCCGCCACGCGGTTTGCGAGGTGGAAGCTCAGCGTGATGCGGGCGACCGAGTCGTTGACGGGGATGGCGATCGGTGTGCCGATGCGGTAGAACCGCGCGCTGTTGAAGTCGACGTCGGCGCGGCTGGAGGGCGCGAAGATGCGCGTCTCGTGGCCGAGGGCCTGCAGGCGAACCGCCAGGTTGCGGACATGGTCGTTGAC
>DATKFA010000442.1:0-3656 GCA_035511715.1 Candidatus Acidiferrum sp.
TGTTCGACGTACAAGAACGGGAACTCCGGGCGTTCGATTGCCCGCCACGCAAGTAGGTTGGCGAGCGACCCGCTCGCGTGGTACTCAGCGGTCATCCGGCGTGGTACTTGATGGTCTTGAGCTCGGTGTAGTGCTCAAGTCCCTCGACGCCGTTCTCGCGGCCGATCCCTGAGCGCTTGTAGCCCCCGAACGGCACCCCCGGATTGGTCCAACCGGCACCGCCGTTGATTGCCACGCCACCGGCGCGTAAGCGGCACGCCATTTCAAATGCAGCGCCGGTGTCCCGTGATACGACGGCGGCGTCGAGGCCGTACCGCGAGTCGTTCGCGATACGGACGGCATGGTCGTCGTCGTCGAATACGATGGTCACGGCGACGGGACCGAAGATCTCGTCCTGAGCGACAGGCCAGGCGTTGTCGACATCGGCAAGCACTGTCGGTTCGAAGAAGTAGCCCTTTGACGGCTCGATAGGTCGCTTGCCGCCAGCGAGGAGCGAGGCTCCGCCGTCGAGGGCGTCATGGACGTACCGGGCCGTGCGCTCCACAGCAGCCGGACGGATGAGCGGACCCATCTGGGTTCCGCTGTCGGCCGGGTTGCCCACCCGTACCGATTGGGACAACGCGGTGAGGCGGCGGTGGTACTCGTCTATGACGGAACGGTGGACTAGGTGTCGGGTTGTCAACGCGCACCCCTGGCCCGCGTTGAACGTGAAGCTCTGGAGTCCGAGCTGCGCCGCCTGGTCGAGATCGGCGTCGGCACGGACAATCATGGCCGACTTCCCCCCGAGCTCGAGCACCACGCGCTTCAAGGTCGGCGCCGCCTGGGCCGCGATAGCCGCCCCGACGGCGTCCGACCCCGTGAAGGTCACCAGGTCCACGTGGGGGCTCGTGGTCAGCTGGTGACCCACCTCGGTGTCCCCCGTAAGCACGTTGACGACGCCGGGCGGCAGATCCGCCGCCGCGACCGCTTCGGCGATCACGAAAGCAGTGAGAGGCGTGTACGGAGAGGGCTTGAGAATGAGCGTGTTGCCGCCGGCCAGCGCCGGCCCGATTTTCATGACAGCGAGGAGGAACGGGAAGTTGTAGGCGACGATTGCGGCGGCAACTCCGATGGGCTCGCGTCGTACGACCCAGCTGCCGAGCCAGCTGGTGCCATCGCTCCGGCGAGTCACCCGGGGTTCGTGCGGTACCAGGTCCGGCTTTGCCGCTGCGGTTGCCCAGAAGTCGAGCTGCTGGATGGGTAGCCCCACCTGGTGGCTGGCGGCCACGGCGTGCGTCGAGCCGACTTCCGAGATGATGAGATCGGTCAGCTGCGCGGCGCGTGCCGCGAGCTCGCCCTGGAGCCGGCGGAGGTAGGCCGCGCGTTCTCTGCCGGGCATCGAAGGCCAGGGCCCTTCGTCGAAGGCGCGACGCGCCGCGGCAATCGCCGCCTCACCATCGGTGGCACCGCCGCGAGGCACCGTTGCCAGGAGCGATTCGGTCGCGGGGTTCACGACCTCGTCTTCGCCCTCGCCGGTCGTGGCGCGCCAGTCTCCGCCGACGAACATGTCGGTGCGGGGAAGCGTCAGCGTGCCCATGGTCCGTCCTCGGGGACGAGCATTCCGTCGAGCACGCCGTGACCCTCGGGCGGCTGAGGGAACGCTGGGAGGCCACCGGACCGTGACGGGAGCCGGACGCGCAACGAGCCGGTCGCCGTTGTTTCGTCGCGCTGGTTGGTGCAGGTGACGGTGACGACGACCTCGGGCCAAGCGCCGTGGTGATCGATGTCCGCAACCGACGCCGTCAGGCGGGTGAGGTCTCCGATGGTGTTGAAACCCTTGATGCGGTCGTCGACACTCACCAGAACAGCGTCGTCGCCCATCCAGTCGGTGACGGCCTGCATCAACCACGCGTTGCGAAGCATCCCATAGTCGTACGCTCGCGGCGCCCCGACAGACTGGGCAAAGGTGTCGTCCCAGTGGACCCGCATCGCCGAATCCCATGCGCCGAACTCGTTGCGGGAGTAGAAGCCCCCCATTCGCTGGCGGTTCTTCCAATTGAGTCGGTAGGGAAAGATCTCATGACGACCGTTTCCCATGAGCCAGGCGATGACGTCGCCGACGATGAGCGGGCCACGGTAGCGCTGGCCGAGGTCGTCGCCGATACGTACGTCCTCCACGAACCGATGTTCGATGCCGCGGATGCTCTCGGCCGCGTAATGCTCGTCGACGACCCGCAGCTCGTCATCGGTGTAGACGTGCTGATCCCTCGCGGCCTTGAGCGTGTCACGCTTGGCGGCCGTGTCTCGCTCGGTGTGCACGAAGTCGGCGTCCCAGATGGCGACCAGCTCGCCCCGCTGATTCCAGTAGACGCGGCGGCGGACCGAGACGGCTGACCGACCGCCGAAGGTCGAACGTTCCTTCCCGGTGATGTCGACGTAGAAGCGCCGCACCCAGATCCGGTCGCCTTCATGGACGGCGTTGAAGAACCGGATGTGGTCGCCCGCCCAGAACATGTGTACCCCGCTGAGCGCACCCCGGCCTCGGCCACGCAGCTCGGGCGCGTCCGGAAGTCTGGGCGTAAGGCCCGCCCCTTCGAGGAAGCCCGGCGGGGCGATGATGCCACCCCATCGCGTCCCTGCAGCGTGATCTGGGTCGCAATACAGGGGGTTGTCATCTCCGAACCCGTACGCGTAGTGCCGGATCCCGTCGCGGGTGGCCTCCTCGTTCCACGTTGTCCACCTTGTGTACGGCCAGTCGACGCCGACCTTTTCCCGGAACCTCTCGATGCCGTCGTCGCTCAGTCGGCCGGCCTGCGGATCAGCTGCCAGCGCCATGGAGGGATCGTTGCATGATTGATCGCTTTTTGCAAGAAAATCGTTGCATATTTGATCGGTTCATGACAAGGTAAGCCCGTGCTCCGGGGGGAACCGTGGATCAATACGTCATCTTCCTGCTGCTCGGGCTAGCGAACGGCGCCGTCTTCGCGGCACTCGCGTTGTCGCTTGTCGTGACCTACCGCAGCAGCGGTGTAGTCAACTTCGCCACCGGAGCCATCGCGCTGGTGACCGCGTATACCTACGCGTTTCTGCGGGAGGGCAAATTGCTCCTCCTCGTGCCAGGGCTTCCTCAGACCGTAAACGTTGGTGTCCTCGGGTTCTGGCCGGCTGCGACATTGGCACTCGGGATCACCGCGGTGCTCGGCTTGGTGCTTTACCTCCTGGTCTTCCGCCCGCTGAGGACCGCACCGGCGGTGGCACGGGCGGTGGCCTCGATCGGGGTGATGGTGACCCTCACGAGCGTCATGACGCAGCGCGTCGGCGTCAACCCGGTCACGGTTGGGCCGATCCTGCCAACGAGGATCTGGACGGTCGGAGGCGTTCGTCTCTCGAGCGACCGCGTCTGGTTTGCGCTGGTGGTCCTTGCTTTCGCCGTTGCTCTGGCGGCCGCGTACCGGTTCACGCCTTTTGGGCTGCGGACAAGGGCGGCGGCTGAGAACGAGCGTGGGGCCTACCTGAGCGGGATCCACCCCGATCGCCTCGCTGCGGTGAACTGGATGATCAGTGCGGTGGTGGCGGGAGTCTCCGGCATCTTGATTGCACCGATCGTCCCGTTGGCACCTTTGTCATACACGCTCTTCATCGTCCCGGCGCTGGCGGCCGCGATCCTGGGTGGGTTC
>DATKFA010000443.1:0-3390 GCA_035511715.1 Candidatus Acidiferrum sp.
GACGTCCTCTTCGGTCTGGTCGGCGGTGCGCTGGCGGACGTGTTCGACCGGCGGCGCCTGCTGATCGTCGTGCAGATCAGCATGGCGTGTATCGGTGCCGCGCTCACAGTTCTGACCTTCGCCGGCCAGATGCCGCCCGCGCTGCTGCTGGCCTTCACATTCGCGCTGGGTTGTTCGTCGGTTTTCACCAACCCGGCGTATCAGTCGATCGTGCCGCAGCTGGTGCCGCGCGACCAGCTGCGGTCCGCGTCTGCACTCGGAGCGATCAGCATCAATCTCGCGCGCCTCATTGGTCCGGCGCTGGCTGGGATTCTCATCGCCAGGGTTAGCGTGACCGCGGTGTTTGCCCTCAACGCCGTGACCTATCTGTTCTTCGCGGTTGTGGTCGCGGCGTGGCGGCCGGGGGCGGGCACAGCGCCTGAGCTGCCGGAGCGATTCATCTCGGCAATCCGCGCCGGCGGCCGTTACGTTCTCAACGCCCCGGTCGTCCAGCGGATCCTGCTGCGGTCGACCCTGTTCCTGGTCCCCGCCAGTGTGTTGTGGGCGCTCCTTCCCCTCGTGGCCACGCAGCAGCTACACCTCGGCGCGGCCGGATACGGCGTGCTGCTCGGAGCGGTCGGAGCCGGGGCCGTCGTCGGTGCGCTTGTGTTGCCGCGATTCAGGGCACGCCTGTCGATCAACGGTCTGGTCGCCGCTGCCAGCGCCGTCTACGCGCTGGTCCTGTTGCTGGTGGTCGTGGTACCCAACACCGTCCTCGCCGTGATCGTATTGCTGCCCGCCGGAGCTGCATGGATTGCCGTGATCTCAGACGTCAACGCCGAGCTGCAGCTCTTCCTTCCGGCCTGGGTCCGAGGCCGTGGCTTCTCGGTGTACCAGATGGTCCTGTTTGGCGCCCAGGTCGCCGGCGCCGTCGCCTGGGGAGCGATTGCCGAGCCGTTCGGCGTGAGAGCCGCTTTCTTCATCGCCGCGGCGATCCTGTTGGGCACGGTCGCGGCGTTTCGCCTCTGGCCGTTCATCGAAACGGCTGGAATGGACCGGCAAACCCAGGCCTACTGGCCCGAGCCCGCGCTGGTCGTCGACGCGAGTCCCGAGAGTGGGCCGGTCGTCGTCAAGAGCGTGTACACCATCGCGCCCGAGAAAGAGGCGGAATTTCTCGAGGCGATGAAGCGAGTTCGATTGTCGCGACTCCGAACGGGCGCAACGCAGTGGGGCTTGTTCCGAGATGGCGAGGTACCGCACAGCTTCGTCGAGATGTACGTCGTGCCTTCGTGGGACGAACACTTGCGCCAGCATCGCTACCGGATCACGGGGGTGGACCACGAATTTGAAGCACAGGCGGACTCGCTCTCCGATCCACCACCGGACGTGTCTCACCTGATCGCGGTAGACAACCTGCCCTGACCACGCAGCAATTTGTGCGCTGATCTCATCATTCGTCCGCCGCGAGCACCGCCTCGAGCGCCGATCCAACGCGCCGAACCGACTCGCGCAGCTCGTCGTGAGTCGCAGCACATCCAAAGCTCAGCCGCATGTGCTTCGACGGCGGCTCGGTGGCGAAGAAAGACCGCCCCGTGCCCACCAGCACTCCGAGCCGGCGCGCGGCTTCGGTGATCGCGACCTCATCGGACACTTCGGGAAGGGTGGCCCAGATGTGCATGCCTCCTCGGGGAAGGCGCGGGATCACCAGCTGCGGGGCGAACTCCTCGAGTGCGTCCGCCATCACCCGCCGGCGTTCACGCAGCGCACGCCCTACCTCCACGACGTGACGCGACCAGCCCGGCGATTCAACCAGCTCGAGTGTGGTCTCCTGCGTCAGCCGATTGACGAAGAGGTCGTCCACCATTCGGATCGCCCGTAGGCGGTCGGCGACCGGGCCGCGTGCGACGAGGGCGCCGAGGCGCAGGCTGGGGGTGGCCGGCTTGGTGAGCGACGAGATGTAGATGACGCGGCCGACGCCGTCCATCGAGATCAACGTCGGAGGATTCGCTCCGTCGTAGCCCAGCCACCTCGCCCAGTCGTCCTCGATGACGAAAGCTCCGGCGCGGTCCGCGGCGTCGAGCACCTCGCGCCGGCGCGCAGCCGACATGACGATCCCGGTCGGGTTGTGATGTGTCGGCTGCAGGTAAACCGCCTTCGCCCCGGTCGCCTCGAAGGCGTCGCTGAGCAGGTCGGCGCGGATGCCATCCTCGTCCATCGGCACGGGGACGACGCTGATCCCAGCGGCGCGGGCGACGGCGAGGGCGCCCGGATAGGTAGGCGCCTCGACCAGAAGAGTCGCAAGGGGCGCGACCAGCGCGCGCAACGCAGCCGAGATGGCGGACTGTCCCCCGTTGCTGATGATCACGTCGGCCGGCGTGAACCCGGCGCCGTGATGGCCCGCAAACCACGCCCTCAGGCCGGCGATGCCGCGCGGATCGGGCACGTCCCAGGTCTCCGCTCGACGCACCGCACGCTGGGCGGCGATCGAAAGCGAGCGGACGGGCATCAGCGAGCGATGCAGGTATCCGCCGGCCAGCGACAGCGCGCCTCGCGGATTGACCTCGAGGTAGGTCTGGAGCGCGCCCGCATCGATGAAGCGGTCGCCAAGGGCGACGGTCTGCCAGGACGTGTCGGGGCGCCTTTCGCCGCCAAGCGGACCGCGGTCTGCCACGAACGTTCCCGATCCCGGCCGGGTGCTGACCACCCCCTCGGCGCTGAGCGTCGCCAGCGCCCGCGAGACCGTGACCGGGCTGACGCGGTAGCCCATCGAGATCTCTCGCGTTGACGGAAAACGTGTGCCCGGTGGGAGTGATTCGGCCCGCGACCGAAGTGCAACGGTCAGGGCCTGAACGCTGCTATCGCTCACATCCCAATGAACGGTATCACTCGTGACGCAAGGTTGATCGTGATACCGTGAGTCATGGCAAGCCCCAGTATCGATATCCGACGATCGGCGATACCGGTATCCGGTTTGGGCCTGGCGGCTGTGGCCGTGGTCATGTTCTCGGGCACGGTCCCGGCCACCCGCATCGCTGTCGCAAGCATCGACCCGGTCGTCGTCGGGGTGGGCCGGTCCGTGCTGGGAGCGCTGATCGCCATCGGTTACCTCCTGGCGGTGCGAGCGCCGTGGCCTTCCCGCCATCAGCTGGGCGGGATCGCGGTGGTCGCCCTCGGCGCTGCGGTTGGGTTCGGCTGGTTCAGCGCAGAGGCCCTGCGTACGGTCAGCGCGACACACGGTTCGGTCGTTGTCGGCTTGCTGCCAATGCTGACCGCGCTGTTCGGTGTCCTGCGCACGAGCGCCAGACCGAGGCCGATGTTCTGGGTGGCCACGGCCGCGGGAACCGCGGTGGTGGTCGCCTACGCGGTGTTGGGTTCGCGCTCAGAGCACCTGGGTACCGGCGACGTGTACCT
>DATKFA010000444.1:0-12218 GCA_035511715.1 Candidatus Acidiferrum sp.
TGGTCCGCCTCCGCGTGCCCGTGGTCGATCTCCAGCGTGATCCGGGACTGGCCTGCCTCGCGCGCCGGGCCGACCGAGATCCCGCGCACGTGGAAGCCGCGGCGCCGGATCGCGCCGGCGACCTTGGTGAGCGTGTTTGGACCGTCCTCGACCAGCAGCGAGAGGACCCGTACCTTCTCACTCCTCCCCACTTGCGGGGAGGTGGCGGCGACGACGCCGGTGGGGCTTGTCATTTCTCCGGCATCTCCCAGAACTCGTTGAGCGATTTGCCGAGCGGGACGATGGGGTAGACGTTGGCCTCGGGGTCGATCCGGAAGTCGATGAGGAACGGGCCGCTAGTCCGCTCGGCGGCGTCGAAGGCCGGCGCGATGTCCGCGAACTTCTCGACTCGCATCGCGGGCATGCCGTACGCCTCGCTCAGTTTCACGAAGTCGGGCATGTGCGTCAGGTCGACCTGGGAGCGGATCCCGCCGTAGAAGTCGTCCTGGAACTGGCGCACCATTCCGAGCGAGAAGTTGTTGAGGAGGACGATCTTGACGTCGAGCTGGTGCTCGACCGCGACCGACAGCTCCTGCGCGGTCATCACGAAACCACCCTCGCCGGCGACGCACCAGACCGGCAGGTCAGGCCGAGCGAACTTTGCGCCCAGCGCGGCCGGGAGGGCGAACCCCATCGTGCCCGCGCCGCCAGAGTTGATGAACAGACCCGGCCGGTCGTAGTTCCACCACAACGCCGCCCAGATCTGGTTCTGCCCGACGTCGGCGACCACGATCGCCTCGTTGTCCGCGCGGCGGTACATGTCGATCAGCACGTCCTGCGGCTGCAGGTGGCCGTTCGAGTGCTTGTAGCGAAGCGGGTGCTCCTCGCGCCAGCGGTCGATCTGGGTCAGCCACTCGGAGCGGCCGCCGTCCAGCGAGCCGACGTGGGGCTGCATCGCCGCCAGCGCCTGCTTCGCATCGGCGACCAGCTCGATTTGCGGGCGCACGTTCTTCCCCATCTCCGAGCCGTCGATGTCGATGTGGATGAAGGTCTTGACCTTCGGCGCGAAGTCGGCAAGCCGCGCGGTGACGCGGTCGTCGACGCGCATGCCGACCATCATCAGGACGTCGGCGTTCTGCACCGCCTTGAGGTTCCAGCCGGTGCCCATGAAACCGGTCATGTGCAGCGACAGCGGATGCTTCACGGGGAACGATCCGATGCCGAGGAGCGTCGTTCCGACCGGCGCGGCCGCCGCCTCCGCCAGGTCCTGGAGCTGCGCCTCGGCGTGGCTCAGAAGCACGCCATGGCCCGCGAGGATCACCGGGCGCTCGGCCCGCGACAGGGCCTCCGCGGCGCGGCGCGCCTCGCTGAGATTGACGTGCCCGTTGAGCCGGTAGCCCGGAATATCAAAATCCGCCTTGCGCGCGGCCGGCGAACGGTCCGGCGTGACGCCGTCGGCCTCGGCCTGCTGCACGTCCTTGCAGATGTCGATCAGGACCGGCCCGGGCCGGCCGGTGGTGGCGATGTGGAACGCCTCGTGGATGACGCGCGGCAACTGGTCGATCTTCGTCACCAGGTAGCTGTGCTTGGTCACCGAGCTCGTGGCACCAATGACGTCCGACTCCTGGAAGGCGTCGCGCCCGACCTGGGTCGACACCACCTGGCCGGTGATCGCGACCATCGGCACCGAGTCCATGTACGCGGTGCAGAGCCCGGTCACGAGGTTCAGCGCTCCAGGGCCGCTGGTCGCGAACACCACGCCCGGCCGACCGCAGGCGCGGGCGTAGCCGTCGGCCATGTGCGCCGCGCCCTGCTCGTGCCGGACCAGGATGTGCTTGAGCTTCGGGAACTCGGCCAGGTGCTGGTAGATGGGCAGGTTGGCGCCGCCGGGGTAGCCGAAGATGTAATCGACACCTTCGCGCTCCAGCGCTTCGAGCACCATCTGGGCTCCGGTCACTTTTCTGGCGAGCTCCTTGTTGAGATTTGCCGGCGGAAAAAGAAGAAGCCCCCGCCTCTCGGTCGGGGGCTTTTGCGATCTAACTGGTGGTCTGGCTAGGTCGCGCGTGCCCCCGATTCAATGCCAATAAGGCCCAGAAGGCCAAGTACTACGAGACCGAGCACGCGTGGTTGCGCCATGTGATCGGCAATGTTAACGAGCGAAGCGCTGCTTGGGGTTGTGTGCAAGTCACAAATTTCGCCACCGAGCGGGACGTAAAGTTGTCGACCGCGATGCCAAAGACGCTGGCCCAGAAGCTGTGGGACGCCCACGTCGTGCGCACGGCGCGGGGCGAACCGGACCTCCTTTTCGTCGACCTGCACCTCGTCCACGAGGTGACCTCGCCCCAGGCGTTCGAGGGTCTGCGGATGGCCGGCAGGCGCGTGCGACGACCCGACCTGACCGTGGCCACGATGGACCACAACGTCCCGACCCGGGGCGGAGTCCGGTCGGCGGACGAGCTGTCCCGGAAGCAGATGGAGGTGCTGGAGGACAACTGCCGGCGCGAGCGCATCCCCCTCCACCGCATCGGCAGCCGGCGCCAGGGCATCGTCCACGTGATCGGCCCGGAGCTCGGCCTCACCCAGCCCGGGATGCTGATCGTCTGCGGCGACTCGCACACCTCGACCCACGGCGCGTTCGGTGCGCTGGCCTTTGGCATCGGGACGTCAGAGGTCGAGATCGTGCTCGCCACGCAGTGCCTGCCCCAGAAGCGGCAGCGTGACCTGGCGGTCAACGTGACCGGCGCACTGCCGATGGGGGTCACGGCGAAGGACATCGTGCTCGGACTCATCGGCCGGACGGGCACCTCGGCGGGCCAGGGACACCTGGTCGAGTACCGCGGCCCCGCCGTCCGCGCCCTGTCGATGGAAGGGCGGATGACCGTGTGCAACATGTCCATCGAGTGGGGCGCCAAGGCCGGGATGGTCGCGCCCGACGACACGACCTTCGCTTACGTCGAAGGACGGCCGTACGCGCCGAAGGGCGCGGCGTGGGAAACGGCGCTCGAGTCATGGCGTTCGCTGTCGACGGACGACGGCGCGGCGTTCGACGCCGAGATCGAGCTGGACGCGAGCCGGCTCGAGCCCCACGTCACCTGGGGCACGACCCCGGGGCAGGTAGTTCCGGTGACAGGCCGTGTGCCCGCGCCGCGGTCCGAGACGGACGAGCGGGCCTTGCGCTACATGGACCTGCAGCCAGGGACCGCGCTGGCCGACATCGCCATCGATCGCGTGTTCATAGGCTCGTGCACGAATGCCCGCATCGAGGACCTGCGGGCGGCGGCGAACGTGATCCAGGGCCGCCGCGTGCACCCGAAGGTCCGCGCCATGGTCGTGCCCGGGTCGACTTCGGTCAAGCGCGCGGCTGAGGACGAAGGGCTCGACGCGGTGTTCAAGGCCGCCGGCTTCGAGTGGCGCAACGCGGGGTGCTCGATGTGCCTGGGCATGAACCCGGACATCCTCGCCCCGGGCGAGCGGTGCGCGTCGACCTCGAACCGCAACTTCGAGGGGCGGCAGGGGTCCGGCGGCCGGACGCACCTGATGTCGCCGCCGATGGCCGTGGCCGCGGCGCTGACGGGGCACCTGGTCGACGTGCGGGAGCTCCTGTAGCCGATGCAGCCGATCAAGCAAGTCTCGGGTCGCATGGCGCCGCTCGACCTTGCCGATGTCGACACCGACCAGATCATCCCCAAGCAGTTCCTGAAGCGCATCGAACGCACCGGGTACGGCCCCTTCCTTTTCTATGACTGGCGCGCCCGCGGTAGCTTCGTGCTCGACCGGCCCGAGTACGCGGGCGCGTCGGTGCTCGTCGCCGGCGCGAACTTCGGCTGCGGCTCCTCCCGCGAGCACGCGCCATGGGCGCTGCGAGACTTCGGCTTCAGGGCGATCGTCGCGCCCTCCTTCGCTGACATCTTCCGCGCAAACTGCTACAAGACGGGGCTGCTCGCGGTCACGCTCCCCGACTCGCAGGTCCGCCACCTCATGGACCTCGTGTCCGAGGATCCGACCTCCGAGGTGGTAGTGGACCTGGCGGCGCAGCAGGTTCGCGGCGACGGCTTCGAATACCGGTTCGACATCGACCCGTTCGCGCGCGAGATGCTGCTCCAGGGCCTCGACGACATCTCGTTGATCGAGAGCCACGACGCCGACATCGCCGCGTTCGAGTCGCGCCGCGAACCCTGGCTGCCGTCCGTCCGCTGACCCAAACGCCGGATCGTCCGGACAAAGCGGCATCTTCTCCCGACAAAACCCCGGATCGTCCGGACGATCCGGCGGGTCAGGGTTTGAGGATCGCTCCCTCAGACGCCGAGCCGACGAGCGCCGCGTAGCGCGCTAGCACGCCGCGCCGGTAGTGCGGCTCGGGCGGCGACCAGTCCTTCATCCGCGCCGCGATGTCCACCCCGTGCACGGCCAGGGTCCGGCTCTCGACACCGATCTCGATGTCGTCCCCGTCTTGCAGAGCCGCCAGCGGCCCTCCCGCCGCCGCCTCCGGTGCGACGTGGCCGATCATCAACCCGCGCGTGGCCCCCGAGAACCGCCCGTCGGTCACCATCGCGACCGTCTCGCCCAGGCCCTCACCGACGATCGCGGCGGTCACCTGCAGCATCTCGCGCATGCCCGGCCCGCCTTTCGGCCCTTCGTACCGGATCACGACCGTGTCGCCTGACTTGATGCGCCCGGCGGAAACCGCGGCGAAAGCGTCCTCCTCGCGGTTGAAAACCCGTGCCGGCCCTCGATGCGACGTCGGTGTGTGGTGCGTGACCTTGACGACCGATCCGTCGGGGGCAAGGTTGCCGCGCAGGATCACCAGGCCCCCCTCGTCACGGAGCGGCGACGACAGCGGCCGGACCACTTCCTGCCCCGCGGTCTCGTGCACCGACTCCACCTCTTCGCCGAGCGAGCGCCCGGTCACGGTGAGCGCGTCGCCGTCGATGTAACCGCCCTCGATCAGACGCTCCGTGAGGAGCGCGATGCCGCCCGCCTTGTGGAGCTCGACCGCGGCGAAGCGCCCGCCCGGCTTGAGGTCGCAGAGCAATGGCGTGCGCCGGCTGATGCGGTCGATTTCGTCGATCGCAAGGTCCACACCGACCTCGCGCGCCAGCGCCAGCAAGTGCAGCACCGCGTTCGTGGAGCCCCCGCTTGCAGCGACGGCGGCGATCGCGTTGTCGAAGGCGCGCCGGGTCAGGATCCGCGACGGTCGCAGGTCGCGATCGATCAGCTCCAGCGCCATCCGACCGACGCGCTCGGCGGCTCGGTGCTTCTCGGGATCAACCGCCGGGATCGAGTTGAAACCCACCGGCGAAAGACCGATGACCTCGAGGACCATAGACATCGTGTTGGCCGTGTACTGGCCGCCGCACGCACCCGCCCCCGGACACGCGACCGCCTCGAGCTCGGCAAGGTCAGAGTCGGAGATCTTGCCGGCAGCCGCGGCGCCGATCGCCTCGTAGACCTCGCCCACGGCAACCTGCGCACCACGGAAATAACCCGGCATGATCGATCCGCCGTACAGCACCATCCCCGGCCGGTCCACGCGCGCGAGCGCCATGGCAGACCCGGGATTGGTCTTGTCGCACGCCGCGAGGCAGATGAGGGCGTCGAACATGTGACCGCGCACGACCAGCTCGATCGAGTCGGCGATGACCTCGCGGCTCACGAGCGAGGTCTTCATCCCCTCGGAGCCCATCGTGATGCCGTCCGAGATCGCGATCGTGTTGAACTCCATCGGGTTCGCCCCCGCGGCGCGAACGCCGGCCTTCAACGGCGCTGCCAGCTCGCGCAGCCCGAAGTTGCAAGGCATCGTCTCGGTCCAGCAGTTGGAGACGCCGATGAACGGCTTGTCGATGTCCTCGGGCTTGAGCCCGATCGCGTAGAGAAATGATCGCGCCCCCGCGCGGTCTCGTCCTTTATATAGAGCGCGGCTGGGCAGGTCGCGATCAGGCACGGGCCGGATCAGCTTAAGGCGTTCTCCAGGTCGGCAATGAGGTCGGCGACGTCCTCGACGCCTATGGAAAGACGGATCAACCCGTCGCCCACGCCCGAGCGCTGTCGCTCCGCCGCTGGGATCGACGCATGCGTCATGCGTGCGGGGTGCTCGGCCAGCGACTCGACCGCGCCGAGCGACTCCGCCAGCGCGAAGATCTTCAGCCGTTCGAGCACGCGGAACGCGGTCGGTTCGTCCGCCACCTCGAAGCTCACCATCCCGCCGAACAACCGCATCTGTCGAGCGGCCACCGCGCGGTTGGGGTGAGATTCGAGCCCCGGATAGTAGACCCGTCTCACGCTCTTGTTGGCCGACAACGCGCGCGCGACCTCGCCGGCGTTAGCGCACTGTCGCTCGACGCGAAGGGCCAGCGTCTTGGTACCGCGCAGGAGAAGCCAGCAGTCGAAGGGCGAGGGCACCGCGCCGATCGCGTTCTGGTGGAAGCGAAGCTGCGCCTCCAGCTCCTCGTTGTTCGTCATCAGCGCGCCGCCGACGACGTCGCTGTGGCCCCCGATGTACTTGGTCGAGCTGTGGACCACGACGTCGGCGCCGAGGTGCAGCGGCTGCTGGAGGTACGGAGTCGCGAACGTGTTGTCGACGCACACCATCGCTCCGTGGCTGTGCGCGATCTCGCTCACCGCGTCGATGTCGACGACCCGAAGCAACGGGTTGGTCGGGGACTCGAGCCACACCATGCGCGTCTTCTCGCTCAGGGCTGCTTCAACCGCGTCCAGGTCCGTCGCGTCGATGGCGCTGAACGTCAGCCCGTAGCGTTTCATGACCTTGTCAAACAGGCGGAAGGTCCCGCCGTAGACGTCCTCCATGTAGACGACGTGGTCACCGGGGCTGAGGAGCAGCAGGAGCGTCGACTCCGCGCCGAGCCCGGACGCGAACGCGAGGCAGTGCCGGGCGTTCTCCAGCGCCGCGAGGTTTTCTTCCAGCGCCTTGCGTGTCGGATTTCCGCTGCGCCCGTACTCGAATCCCTTGTGCTTGCCGACGCCCTGCTGGGCGAAGGTCGTCGCCATGTGGATGGGCTGCACGACCGCGCCGGTCTCGGGATCCGGACCTTGCCCGACGTGGACGGCGCGGGTGGAAAAACCCCAGTCGCTCTCGGAGGGCAAATCAGCCCCGGCCGCGGTGCGCCACGAACTCGAGCAGGTCGGCCCGCGTGATCACCGCGACAGGCTGCTCGTTCTGCACTACGAGCACGGCCTGCTCGCCGCGCAGCAGCGGCTCGAATGCGTCGTCGAGCGAAGAATCGACCGCGACCTGGCTCATCGGCGGGTCCATCGCCGCCGACACGGCGGTCGTGACGACCGCGGGATCACGGTAGACACGGTCGAGCAAAGTGCGCTCCTGGAGAGTGCCGACGACACCCCGCCCGTTTGATTCTTCGACCACGGGCAGCTGCGAGATGCCGTAGCGCTGCATCAGGTCGATGGCCTCGCCCACCGACCTCGCCGCCTCCACGGTGACGAGCTGCGGCAGGCCCTTGGGGTGCGAGTCGAGCACCTCCTGGATCCGAACTGCGCCGAGCCGGGCGAGGTAGCCGTTCTGCCGCATCCACTCGTCGTTGAAGAGCTTGCTGAGGTAGTTGCGCCCAGTGTCCGGAAACAGCACCACGATCACGTCGTCCGCCTCGCGCTCGCGCGCGACCACCAGGGCTGCGTGCAGGGCCAGGCCAGAGGACCCGCCCACCAGGATGCCTTCCTCTCGCGCCAGGCGGCGGGCGGCCATGAACGACTCCTTGTCGCTGACCTGCACGATCTGGTCGACGATATCGATGTCCATCGTGCCCGGGATGAAGTCTTCGCCGACGCCCTCCACCTTGTACGGCGCGATCGGCCCCGAGTAGAGCGAACCCTCCGGGTCCGCACCGACGATATGCACGGAGGGCTTGCGCTCCTTCAGGTACCTGGCCACGCCGCTGATCGTGCCGCCGGTTCCCATGCCCGCCACGAACACGTCGATGCGCCCCTCGGTCTGGTCCCAGATCTCCGGACCCGTGGTCGCGTAGTGCGCCTCCGGGTTGCGCGGGTTGAAGTACTGGTTGGGCTGAAAGGCGCCGGGAATCTCACGCGCCAACCGGTCGGCCACGGAGTAATAGGACTGCGGCGACTCACGCTCGACGTTGGTGGGGCACACCACGACCTCCGCCCCATACGCGCGCAGCAGGCTGATCTTCTCGGCCGACATCTTGTCCGGCATCACGAAGATCATCTTGTAGCCTTTGATGGCGGCCACCATCGCGAGGCCGTGGCCGGTGTTGCCCGAGGTCGGCTCGATGATCGTGCCGCCGGGTCGCAGCTTTCCGGTCCGTTCCGCGTCCTCGACCATGACCAGCCCGATCCGGTCCTTGACGCTGCCGCCGGGGTTCAGCTCCTCGAGCTTGGCCAGGATGGTGGGTCGGAATCCGGCGGTGACCTTGTGGAGGCGCACCAAAGGTGTGTTCCCGACGAGGTCGAGTATGGATTCGGAGAACTTCACCGCACCCTTATCGCGGATTCTATCCCTCGGTCCTGAGCTTGCTCGACGCCAAACCATCGGAAGAAGACGACCAGCGCGGCGATCGCCAGGGTCACCTTGCCGAAGATCATGAGCACCGCGCCGGCGATCGTCTGGTCGACCAGGGGCGTGAACCCGGCGATCAACCGCGGCGCATGCGTGTAGAACTCATAGAACGGCACGCGGGAGAAGATGAGCACCAGCGCGACTCCGTCCTGGGGCAGCGTCGCGAGCAGCATGTAGACGAGCTTGGCCCCTGCCGACATGCGCCAGCGCGCCTGGGACGAGGTGGCGTTGAGCATCGGCCAGTAGAGGAACACCCCGCTCGCGACGAACATCAGGTGCTCGACAACATGCAGTCCCTCGTTGCGCAGCGTCGCGTCGTACAGCGCGGGTACGTGCCAGACGATCATGACCAGCGCCGCGATCACCTGTGCCGGCACCGGCTCCGTCAGCGCGCGGATCCCGGGGATGCGCACGATCCGCCCGACCATCGCGGCCGAGAGCCCGAGCAACATGAGCGGAGGCCCGACGAACGCGAGCAGAACGTGCTGGAGCATGTGGACGCTGTCGAGGTAGTGGTCGCTCAGTGTGTCGATCGGGGTCTCCAGCGCGAGCCACACCACGAAGAGGCCTGCGAAGAAGTAGAGCGTGTGCTTGCGCTCCGCGTCAGGCGCCTGCCGGGCCAGCCAGGCGTGCGCGAAGAAGAGCACCACGAGCCCGGCGTAGACCGTGAGGTCGAACGGAAAGGTGATCACCGCCGCTCCCTCTCCCAGATTGTGACGGCGATGAGGACCTGCACCAGCACGAGGACGTGCGCGGCGGTGCACCAGAGACAGATCGCGCCCAGCAGGACGATCTCCGTGAACAGGAGCACGATCACAAAGGCGAGCCCGGCGCCGGTCCATGCGTAGATGGCTCGCCGCCACCCCGCAATCCACAGAGCCGCGCCCACCCCGAACCACACGATGCCGAGCGCAGACGTGGGGACCGACGTGCCGCCCAGCACGGCGTACCTGCTCGAAAGCACCGCGTCGCAGTTGATCGGACCGGTCGTCGGGCACCCGGGAACGACGCCCTGAAAGTGGAGCACCGTCAGGTAGGCGGACACGACTACGCCCGCCAGGCCGGCGACCACCGCGACGAGCCGAAGCCGCTCCACTACTTCAGGTTTTTCTCGAGGTTCTGGATCGTCGCGCCCGAGCAGACCGAGCCCGGCTGGTCTGCGTTCACCTTGCATATCGCCGCGGTGATGAGGTTCGCCGATCCGATGATCGCTTTGGACTGCGACGAATCGGCTTGCCTCAGGGTGTCGGCCAGCGCCAGCCAGCTCATGCCGCTGATGACGCCTGGCCCGTAGTACGCGCCTGTCGACGAGTAGTGGTTGGCGAAATCGAGAAACGGGATCGTGCCATCGGAGTCATAGCGACTCCATAGCTGCTGGTCGCTCGCGCTCGGCGTCTGCAGTGGATTCTGGTCGCGGTCGGACGTCTCCACCGCGTGAAAGTCGATGTACTGGCTGGTGTAGGTCGCGCTCCGAAACGTGAACGTGATCGTATTGGGATCCTCGATGCTGGAGGAGGACGTGGTGGTGAGAAGCCCGCTGAATGTCCCGAAGCGTGAGAGCGCGATGATCAGCGGCCACCTCTGCGCCGCGCAGAAGGGACAGAACTCGGCGCCGATGTACATCACCTCCGGCTTGCCCGTCGCGCCGGTCAGCGTCGAGCCCGATATGGGCTTGATCAGGTTGTTGGCCGTGCCCTGCCCGACCGTGTCGAACTCCGAGCTCGGCAGGTTGGTGATGATCGAAATCACCTGCGCGGTCGTGTCCGCGCTCGGCGCTTTCGGAGGAAGCGGTGTCGTGTACCAGCGAATGACGAAGAATGCCGCGATCAGCACGGCGAGACCTGCGACCACCGCGGCGGGCATCACCCACGTCGGCGTGCCCGCCACCGGCTTGCGCACCGGAGCCCGGGTGGCGCCCTTCCGTACAGGTCGGCGGCTGCTCACAACTCCTTGGTGATGGGCTGGGCGAGTATCCAGAGACTCGTCATCGTGTACATGACCATCAACAAAAGCATGGGGTACTGGCTGAGCAGCGCGCGCTGAGCAGTTCGAAATCGCTCACCCGCGCGCAGGTGGGAGAGGAAAACAGCGACGACGTGCCCGAGCACGATGAGCACGATGTCGGCGTACCACACCGTCGATGCCTGCGCCAGCGCGAAGTTCGGCGCGTAGTTGGCCACCGCCGGCAGAAGGTGAGCGCCTTTGTGCAGGGGGTCGTTGAGCAGCGGGATCAGGTACTGCGACTGCACCAGGATGTAGCTGTAGTTGTGGGCCGCGTTGTAGACGAGCGCGATCGGCACAAGAGTCAGGGCGAATGAGGTGACGGTCGCCTTCACGTCGACCTTTCGCTGCCCGAGGTAGAGCACCGCCTCCATGAAAGCGACAAAGATCAGGAGGAACGCAACGGTCAGCAGGACGAGCCCGAAGGTGCGAATGGCGAACAGACCGAACGAGCCGAGCGGCAGCCAGTACGGCTTGAGGGCCACCGTGAAGTCCTGCCAGGCGGGAGTCGCCGAGATGCCGTCGAAGGCAAGAGTGCTCAGCATCAGGATCACAAAGAGGACGCGATCCCATCCCGACGGCCAGGGTTTGAGCAGCCCCACGCCCCACGGGCGAACATAGACGGCGCTGATCTTTCCGGTCTCGTCACGCTCAGTCTCGAGTGGCCCGAACCTCGCGACGATGCCGAACAGGATCGTGAACGCCTCACAGTGCTCGACCCATTCGTCGCGGCCAAAGAGGAACATCCCCACGACCGTGACCAGGGTGTAGACGATCGCGGCGAGGGCCACGATCTGCGGCCGCACCGCCAGCCCCGTCGTCAGCTCGAGGCAGGCAAACGAGAAGTAAGCGGCCGTGGCCGGCCACAGCCCGACATTGGGCATCTTCCACACCGCCCGCGGATGTATGACCGTGGCCAGCGCGTCGTAGATGGCCGTCCACGGGTTCAGCCAGTAGAAGAGATTGCCGACGAGCCCGGACAGGATGACGAGCATCGCCCAGAAGAAGATCCACACGATGTACTCGGACGGGTTGTAGAAGGCGTTGCTAGATCCGAGCAGGCCCGTGATCACGACCGCGATGAGGGCGAGGACGCCAATCAGCCCGCCGATGATTCGAGGCCAGGACGAGCGGGCGATCGGCACCAGCCATGGCACCGTCCGGCGCGGGTAGTCGGTGGCCTTGGGGCCGACCCGGTCGCCGGCGAAAAGCACGACCAGCACGAACGAGATGAAGACCACGCCGCCCGCCGCGTACAGATAGAGCGCGGTCGCGATGGGCAGGTCGTAGCGAGGCCCGAAGCCGTGGAGAAGGACGTGCGTCATGGATTTACCACCAGGTATCCGAGATGTTGGCTCGTGCTCTCCCACTCGATCTCGTGCTGACCGGTCTTGTCGGCTTTGAAAGTGTGGCTCACGACCTGTCCGGCGACGGCGTCGAACGCGATGTCGTACTCGTGCAGGTGCACCTCTCCCGTGGTGTCGCTGTGGACGTTGATGGTGACGATGTCGTTCTGGTTCACCGTCAGCAGGTCGGGCGACATGCCGGTCGCCTGGGTGACAGTCACATCGAAGGTGCGATTCTGTCCACCGTGATGGCTGGTGGCGTAGATGACGATGCCACCGGCGACGAAAAAGATCACGAGCAGGCCGACGACGACTAAGGCGCGAGTTCTGCCCACGCTGAT